>NZ_JBRCEP010000041.1:0-26961 GCF_053491055.1 Gloeomargarita sp. | reverse complement strand
TCCCCAGACCTCAATGATATTGAGCATGACTTTAGCGCATTAAAAAGATTGTGGATGTATGCTCCTCCTGGCACCACCATTGATGAAATCATTCGTAATTATTGCACCAGTTAGTGTCGCATTCTAAACCGAAATGACTATAAATCCGATTGAGCATCCATGGCATAGAATCAAGCAAAGAGTTAGAAAAACCATGACATCTACAACCCAAAACCTTCATGACCTTATCGATTCAGTCATCTGCTCTATATGCCAACCTTTGCCTGCTTAGCTATAATAACACTGTCTGGGGTCATGACAGCGGTCATGTTTGAGAGATTCCCAAGCGCCATCTTGACCATAAATGCGCCGTATCCCTAAGAGGATTTCGGGATGCCACCAAAAAAGTTCTAGGACAAGTTGATAGGTTTTGCCATGGCCAGAGGGCTGGAGTACACTGATCCAAATGCCATCGGGGAGCCACAAAAGTACTCCTTGCCAGGGGCCTTCGGGTTGATAACAAGTTTTATTTGCCGGCGTGTAGGTCACCCACTGTTCCCCCTCGGCTTCTTCCCACAACCGCCGCCTGACCTGCCCTGACTCGGCAAGTTCCAGAGCAAGCTGGGTATGCGTTTGCAGGGGTGGGCGACGCCAATCCGGCCAAAGGGTGGTCGTTTGACCGTGCCATTCCTGCCCAGCAGCCAAAGGCATGGTTTGCCCCCAAGGATATGCCTCCCCCCGGCATTCGCGAATGAGGGTGATTCCCCGCAGGTGGTTGTCCTGAAAAATCAGGGCGCACCGTACCCGCCGTTCCCCGTACAGCAACGCCAACTCAGCCCCAAATTCCCCCACCGGACTCCGCTGTAGCGAACCCTGGGAAAAAGCGCCGTCCGCAAAAAACAACACACCCCGCCCCAACCCCCCGTATTCCAACACTTTGCTGCTGCCATCCACGCTAATCGTCTGACGAATGCGCTGCGGCGCGGCCAAGCCCGTGAGGGTCACCACGCTCGGTCGCTCCCGCCCCCAGGCGCCGTCGGGAGAAAGATCGGTAAACGTGCCCCGCCATTCCCCCAAATGGTGCAGCAAACAGGTCCATTGGGAAGGATAGTCGGGCAAGGGGCGCATCACCTGTCCTCGCCTATTGGTTCGTCCCGCCCAAGACCCCGGAAGAAGTCCACCGCCTCCCGTACCACCGCAATAAACCGGTCAATCTCCGCGCGGGTGTTGTAGAAGTACAAACTGGCCCGGGCACTGGCCGGAATCTGCAAATACCGATGCAACGGCTGCGTACAGTGATGCCCCGCCCGGATGGCAATCCCCGCCTCGTCCAGTAGGGTAGAAAGGTCGTGGGGGTGAATGTCCGCCAGGGTGAAGGCCACCAAACCCGCCCGCTGGGGAGGAGCTGGACCCAATAACCGTATCCCCGGCAGTTGCTGCAATTGCTCCCATAAATAGGTCACCAATTCCTGCTCGTAGGCATGGATATTGGCTAAACCCAAGTTCTGCAAATAATCCACCGCCGCCCCCAACATAATGGCTTCCGCAATCGCCGGCGTTCCTGCCTCAAATTTGTGGGGAATGTCCGCATAGGTACTGTGTTCCCAAAAAACATCGGCAATCATTTCCCCCCCACCCAAAAAAGGAGGCATCTGCCGCAACAACTCCGGTTTGCCGTAGAGAAAGCCCACCCCCGTCGGCCCACACATTTTGTGCCCGGAAGCCACCAACCAATCGCAGTCTAGGGCCTGCACATCCACGGCCATATGGGGCACCGCTTGACAGGCATCCACCAACACCTTGGCGCCCCAATGGTGGGCCGCAGCAATCAGGTCCGCCACCGGATTCACACAGCCCAACGTATTGGAAACATACGTACAGGCCACCAATTTCGTGCGGTTGGACAACAGCGAGTGGTAATGCTCCACATCCAGGGTCTCGGTGGGCGTGAGGCGCACAAACCGCAACCGTGCCCCCGTGCGCTGCGCCACCCACTGCCAGGGCACCAAATTGCTGTGGTGCTCCATCACCGTCAGGATGATTTCATCCCCCGGTTGCAACTGACTCATGCCCCAGGTGTAGGCCACCAAATTAATCGCTTCGGTGGCATTGCGGGTAAACACGACCGCTTCCGGCTGGGGCGCATGCAACAACTGGGCACATGTGACGCGCGCTTGTTCATAAGCCTGGGTCGCCCGATTGCTCAGGGTGTGTACGCCCCGATGCACATTGGCATTCTCCCACTCGTAGTACTGCTGTAACCGCTGCAACACCTGCCGGGGTTTTTGGGAGGTGGCCGCATTGTCGAAATAAATGAGGGGATGGCCGTGAATTTGCTGGGCCAACAGGGGAAAATCGGCCCGGGTTCTCTCGGCCAACGTGAGCTTGGGCGTCACCGTCATACCATCGCCTCCGCTTGGGTAAGTTGTTGCATCCAGGTCTGACAATCCTGCCGCAGGGTGGGAAACGGCCATTCCCGCAGCAATTCCTGGACAAAACCCTCCACCAGAAGTAGCCGCGCGCTCTGGGCATCAATCCCCCGACTTTGCAAATAAAACAGCATCGCCGGGTCCAAATCGCTCACCGTTGCCCCATGTTTACACTGCACCTCATCCGCCTGAATCGCCAACTGGGGACGGGTGTCCACCTTCGCCTGCTGAGAAAGCAATAAATTGTGATTTATTTGTCCCGCATCCGTGCCTTGGGCTGCTGGTTTTACCCGCACCGTCCCATGAAACACCGCCTGCCCCTGCTGCGCGACCACGCACTTGTGTACCTGACGGCTAAAGCCCCGCGGCTGCGCGTGCGTAATCACACTGTGCATATCGCTGTGCTGCTTTCCCCCCACCAAACTCAGCCCCCGCAACTGGGTCGTTGCCCCGGCGCCCGTCTGTTCGACCCACACCTCGCAGCGACTCCACCGCGCCCCAGCGCTCACCGTCCACAGGGCATAATGGCTGTCCTGACTCTGATGGACCCCCACCCGCAACAAATGCATCGCCGCTGGGGATTCCCGCTGCACAAGGTAGTGCTCCACCCGACTCCCCGGCCCCAAATGCAGCTCCAACACCCCATTGGTCGCGCCGGCCCCCGCGCTGCCGTACTCCGTCACCAGGGTCAGTTGGGTTCCCGGCGCCAACTGCACCACCGCCCGCGGACAGACCAGCACCGGCTCTGCTTCCCCCTGACTGTAATGCACCAAATGCACCGGGTGCGTGGGAATTCCCCTCACCCGTACCACCAGCAACTCCGGCACTGCCGCCTGATTCAAGGCCGTAAACCCATCGGCTGGCAGCCCCTGCCCCAAGCTCGCCCGTTCCGCCGACGTCAGCTCGCGCCAGCCTCCCAAACCCACCGCCGCCGGGAGTCCCTCGTGGGCCACCACCCGGCCATTGACCACCACCACCCGACCGGGCAATTCCGGCACCCTTGCCATGTCACCTTTTACCGGCGCGACGGGAGCCAAACGCCGGGGCACCTGCAACCAGGGTTTGACTTCCGTACCCCGCCAGGCCTCTTGGTCGTACACCGGCCAATCCGGCTGCTGCACCTGCGCCCACGCCTGCTCCCGCCAGGCCAAAAAGGACGCCTCCCCTGCGCTGTCAATTCCCATCACCCTGTCCAAGTAACCAGTCGTAGCCCCGCGCCTCCAATTCCTGCGCCAACGCCATACCCCCGGTGCGCACAATCCGCCCCTGGGCCATCACATGCACCCACTGGGGCGTGATGTAATTCAGCAGCCGCTGGTAATGGGTAATCAAAATCACCCCGTTGTGCGGACCGATCAACTGATTAATTCCCCCCGCTACAATCCGCAGGGCGTCAATATCCAAACCCGAATCCGTTTCATCCAAAATTGCCAATTCCGGCGCCAACAAAGCCATCTGTAAAATTTCGTTGCGCTTCTTTTCCCCACCGGAAAACCCCTCATTCACGCTGCGGGACAAAAACGCCGCATCCATCTGGACAATGCGTAATTTCTCCTGAATCAATTCATCAAAATCTAAAGCGTCCAATTCCGGCAGATTTTGCGCCTTGCGCCGGGCATTGTAGGCCAAACGTAAAAAATCCCCATTGGTCACCCCCGGAATTTCCACCGGCTGCTGAAACCCCAAAAAGAGGCCCAAATGCGCTCGTTCTTCTGGGGCAAGCCGTAACAAATCCTGCCCCCGATACCACACTTCGCCGCCGGTTACCCGATAGTCGGGATGTCCCGCCAACACCTTAGACAGCGTACTTTTCCCGGAACCATTTGGCCCCATGATGGCATGGACTTCCCCCTTTTTTACCGTGAGATTGACCCCCTTGAGAATGGGGACGCCCTCAACTTCGGCAGTCAAATCCCGAATGGTCAATAACACTTCTGCCTCAACCGCTGTGGCAACGGTCATACCCCTTCCCCACGCCCAAGAATGACATCGAACCTACGGGAGTTTGCTGCGTTTTCTCACCCTCCCCCCCTGTTTTTAAGCTAACACCTCCAGAAGTGGGTCGCAAGGAATCCTCAAAGCCGGGGGCGCATCACCACTTGGCCCATCCGGTCGGGCGTCAGATAGGTACGCGCCACCTGTTGCAAAAAATTCGCCGACAGGCTGGCTACCGTACCCGGATACCCCAGCCCCGGACTAATATCCCCCAGTACCGTCTGGTAGTAGCCGTACAGCCCCGCCCGTTCCGCGGGCGTTTCATTGGCAAAAATAAAGCGACTGGCCACCCGTCGCCGCAAATGGTCAAGTTCCGTGGCCCCAATTGGCTCTTGACGCAAACGCGCCAGATGCTCGGCAATCACCGCCTGCACCGCCGGCAGGTTCGCCAGGGGCGCCTGCACCCCAATCCAAAACAGCCCATGATGGACAAAGCTCATATTTTGTACGGTGATCCCTGTCACCCAGCCCCGTTCGTGCCGCAATTCCCAGACCAACCGGGCAGTGCGGCCTTGCCCCAAAATCATCGCCAGGGCATCCAGGGCACAGACCGTACGAAAATCCCTCAGACCCGGCACCCGCCAAGCCAGCACCAACCGCGCCTGCTGAACCTCATCGACCAATTCCTCCTCGTACACCTGGGGGCCAACCGCATCGGGAAAGGGACAGCTCGGCGCCGGGTTTGCTCCCTGTCGCAGCACCAAACAGGGCACCACCACCTCCAACAACTGCTCGAGCGCCAAATCCCCCACCACCACCGCCGTCAAACGTTCCGGGCTGTACCATTGCTGGTGAAATTCCCGCATGGCTTCAGGGGTCAACTGGCTGACCACCGCTGCCGAACCCAACACAGGCCGGGCATAGGGCAACCCGGCAAAGGCCAAGGCCATGACCCGCTGCATCAACCGCCGTTGGGGGACATCCTGCGCCCGGCGAATTTCTTCCAGCACCACCTGCCGTTCCCGCTGAAATTCCGCTGCTGCCAAGCCTGGCGCCAACACCAAATCCACCAGCAAAGGCGCCACTTCGGGAAAATCCTGGGGGGCGGTGGTGACCCAAAATTGCGTATATTCCTGGCTGGTGGCTGCATTGGTCATCCCCCCCACCCGCTCGACGCGCTGCTCAAACTGGCCAAGGGGGATGCGCTCGTTGCCTTTGAAGACCATGTGTTCCAAAAAATGCGCCATGCCGTTGTGGGCATCGGTTTCGTGCTGCGAGCCACACCCCATCCACAGGGAAAAATTCACCGTCGCCCCAGGGAGGCGTTGGGCAATCACCGTAATCCCATTGGGCAAAACCTGAACAGTGGGTGGCTGGGTCACGCTGCCGGACAAAGCCTCGGAAATGACCCACTCCCTGGGGACAAACATGCCAACCCTCGATGTAATACCTTACACCATCATAACCTGTGACCAGGCGCCGAGGGGGTGAGGTTGGCCTGGAGCCATTGGCTCACCCGGATTCCAAACGCGGCCAGGGAGAATTCCTGCTCAGCCACCTGCCGACAGACCCGGCGGTTAAGCTGAGCGACCCGCCCGACTGCCGCCGCCAACCCAGCCACATCCCCAGGGGGCACTAGCCAGCCGGTCACCCCCGGACGCACCAATTCCCCCGGCCCGCCCAGGTCGTAGCTCAACACCGGCACACCGCAGGCTAGGGCTTCCATGACCACATTGCCGAAGGCTTCCACCCAGCGGGGGGTGACCAGGAGCGCCAGACACCGCCCCAGCCGCTTTTGCAATTCTTCGGTCCGGAAAAACCCCTGGTAGTACCCTGCCGCTTCCGGGAACTGGGTACAGAGCTGCTGCCAGTAGGCCGGGTCGGCAATATGCCCCATGACCCGCAAGGGATAACCCGTCTGGCGGGCTACGGCCAGGGCGTCTTCTAGGCCCTTTTCCGGGGCAATCCGTCCCACCCAGGCCAGCACCGGTTCCGGGTCGGGGCAAAAGGTGTACCGGTCAAGGTCCAACCCATTGCCCACAATCCAGGTACGGGCGGCAATGGCGCGGCCAAACGTCTCGGCCTGGGCGCGGGTGTGCATGGCGATGCGGTGGGGGTAGGTGGCCGTCAGGTGGGCAAGCATTTCGTCTAGGTAATCCACCAGGGAACCCATGCTGATTAAATGCACCACCGGACGGGCCAAAAAGGGGGTGAGGTACAAAGGCAGCCAATCGTAGGCAAAGTTAATGGCCAGGTCCCAGGGCTGGGAATGCACCACCTGCCACATCCGCGCCAAGACGCCACCGGCAGGCATAGTAATCGGGGCGGTGCGCGGTTGGTTTTGGGCAACCGGTTGCGCCACTCCCGCTACCGGAATCAGCGGTACCCCCGGCAAGGTCGAACCCGCAGGCGCTACGACCGTCACTTGGTACCCCTGCTGGCGCAAAGCCGTCGCCAAATTGGCCAGGGTCAATTCCACCCCACCGCCTTGCCCCGAACCCAAAGGGCCGACCGGGGTCGAAACACAGAGAATGCGTACCGTCATCGTGACCCCCGCCAGGGACAAAAGCAGCGGGTTGCTGTCAGAATAGGATTATGGCGCAAAGGTCCTGGCGGATGCCCTTGGCATGACCCCTACTCCCGACCCCAAACTCTTAACCTCGGAAACCCAACCGGTGACGGTGACCGCCAACCCTTCCTGGTGGGACCGCTGGCCTTGGCTGGTCGCAGGCACGGCTCTGGTTTCCGGCATGGTGGGGTTTGGGGCGATGATTGTACTGTTGCGTCTGCCCAGTTTTCCCAAATGTAACCGTTTGTTTTTGCCGACGGCTTCTGTTGCCAGCCGGTTGTACTGCGCCCAGGAGGCGGCCAGAAGTAGGGATGTGGCAGGGTTGGAACGGGCGATGGCCCTGTTGGTGGATTTGCCGGCTGACCACCCGCAGCGGGCGGATATTGACCGGTTTCTCAACACCTGGGCAATGGACTTGCTGAACTTGGCCAACGAACAGGTGCAGGCGGGGAACTTGGAGGCAGCGCTGGCGATAACGCAAAAAATTCCCCCAGGCACGGCGGCGGCGCAACTGGCCCAGGAAGAACTCCGCAAGTGGCAGATGGGCTGGACGGAGGTAACCCGCATTTACGAAGAGGCGGAACGGGCGCTGCGCAAGGGGGATTGGCGGACGGCGATGGCCCAGGCCAGTCTGTTGCCGACGATTAACCCTGCTTATGCCCAGACGGCGCGGTATCAGGAATTGAGTCGGATGATTCTGCGCACCCGGCAAGAGGCGGACATTTTGGCGCAGGCGGAGGGGTTGGCGCAAAAGGGGCAGGTGGCGTCCCTGTTGGCGGCGATGGCCAAGGCAAAAACCATTCCCAAGGACAGTTATTTGTTTGAGCAGGCGCAGGCCAAGTACCGGCGGTGGGGGCGGGACATTTTGGATGTGGCTGCTGTGCGGGAATTGCGGGCGCGGAATTTGGCCGGGGCACTGGCAGCAGCGCAACAGGTACCGCCGGATGTGAATTTGCAGGAAGAGGTTGCCGATTTTATCGTCCTGGCGGAGGCGGAAGCGCAAACCTGGAGCGAGACGGTCGCCGGGTATGAGGCCGCCATTCGCAAGGCCAAAACCCTTGACCCCAGCCGTCCCTTGTACAACCAGGCGCAAATTCAAATCGAGACGTGGCAGCAGACCATTGTGGCCTTGAACCTCCTCAACCAAGCCCGGCAGGCGGCCAGTGGTCGGACGGTCGCCGCGTGGCAGCAGGCCATTGCCCTGGTGCGCCGCATTCCCAGCAACAACCCCCTGTGGAACCGGGCGCAGGCGGAGGCTGAAGGCTGGAATAATCAAATTCAAATTGCCGAAGACAGTCCGATTTTGGCGCGGGCGGAGGGGTTGGCGGCTCCTGCCACGATAGCCGCCTACACCAGCGCCATTGCCGAAGCGCAGCGGATTCGGCCCGGTCGGGCGCTCTATGCCCGGGCGCAGGAGCGGGTGCGGGAGTGGCAAACCCGTCTGGAAAGCCTGCAGGACCAACCCTATCTGGAGGCGGCGCAACAGGCGGCGGACCGGGGGGATTGGCAGGGAGCCATCAACGAAGCGCGGCGGGTGAGCGCCGGTCGTGCCCTGTACGGTCAGGCGCAGCAGTACATCAAGCAATGGCAGGGGCGGCTGCAATTGCAGGAGGCGGAAAAACAGGCGGCTCTGAATACCCCTAACGGCTGGGTGCGGGCGCTTCAACTGGCGTTGCCCCTGCGCAGTCAAGCCGACATCAAACCCCAGGTGGAGCAACTGCTGAACCAAGCCAGCACCAAACTTTTGGAATACGCCCGCCAGCAGGAAGCCAACAACCCGACCGAAGCCCTGAACTGGGCCAAACAGATTCCCCCCGGTACTGCTGCCCACACCGCTGCCCAGGAATTACTGCGCAAGCTGTCGCCTGGCCCCACTCCTTAACGCCATGCCGCCCCAGGTGACAACCGTGGTCTGTGCCCTGTCGGGGGTTTTGTGGCGTGACCAGCCGCTCCGCGAGCAGGTGTTGCAGGAATTATTAATCCGGGAAAACATCGCCCCCCGCCAACGCCATCCTTGGTATCGGGGTGGTACGGATCGGGAATTCTTGGCCGCCATCTGGCACAGCTACCGCCGTTCGGTCAGCGAGGACTATCTCACCCACCTGGTGCAGACCTATCGCACCCAATATCAACACGCCTTGCTGGCGCAACCGGAACCGCCTTGGTATGAGCACGCCCGCCCCTTTTGGGATTCCCTGCGGGCAAGCGGCTACCGCTGCGGCATCCACACCGAACAGCAGGGACAGACCTGGTGGGCATGGCTCAACCGCCACCTCGCCCCCGATTTAAGCGTTAGCGATTACGGCGACCTGGCCGACCCCCAAACCACCCTGGTGTTTGAAAGTACGCTGCTGGGCAGTCAACGGGCCAAAGCAGCCGGGTGTTGGGTTGTCGGTGTGGCCCACCAACTGCCCTATCACTGGCTCCACCGGCAGACCCACTGGGCGATTGACACCCTTGCCGAATGGGACTGGTCCGCCCTCACCCCGGCGGTTGCCCCATCTGCCGTTTGAGCTGCCGCCAGGTCTGATAGATTTCCGGGAGCCGCTGCACCACCACCATTGCCTTACGCCATAGGGGCAAAGGCATGACCGGATAACCCGCCACAACCGCCCCTGGGGGGACATCCTGATGCAACCCACTTTTGGCCGCCACCTGCGCCCGAGTTCCCACCCGCACTTGGTTGGCCGCCCCCACCTGCCCCCCCAAAATCACCCCATCTTCCAGCACAACTCCCCCCGCCAACCCCACCTGCGCCGCCAGGGCACAGTGCGCCCCCAAACGGCAGCCATGACCAATGTGAATCAAATTGTCCAACTTACTTCCCCGGCCAATACGGGTTTCTCCCACGGCTGGCCGGTCAATACAGGTATTGGCGCCCACTTCCACCCCCGCTTCCAGCACCACCCGCCCGGACTGGGGCATCTTCACCCACCCTTGTGGCGTCGGCACAAACCCAAACCCATCGCTGCCGATGACCGCCCCACTGTGAATCACACAATTTTCCCCAATTTCCGTGCGTTCGTAAATCGTACAGTTCGCGTACAAAATACTACCGGCCCCCACCCGCGCCTGCACCCCCACCACCACGCCCGCCCCAATGTGCACCCCATCGCCCAGCACCGCCCCTGCCTGGATGACCGCCCGCGGGCCGATGCGCACGTCTGCACCGAGGGTCGCTGTCGGGTCCACCACCGCCGTCGGATGAATGCCTGGGGGCAACGCCGCCGGTTGATAAAAGTGGGAAATCGCCAGGGCAAACCCCAACCGCGGGTCCGGCATGGCCACCCAGGCCAACCCCCGCGCCTGCGCCGTCTCCTGCAAGGTCGCATCCAAGGGCAGAATCACCGCCGAGGCTTGGGTTGCCTGCAGTTGGGGCAACAGCCGCACGTGCTCGGCAAAGGTCAATTCTCCCGCCTGGGCTTCGGTTAAACTGGCAACCCCGGTCAGCATGGGGTTCCCGCCGCCATGGGCCGCATGGGGTAAATGAGCCAGCAGGTCGTGAAACGCGATCATGGTCGCCGCAGGGCACCCTTCAAGAAACGATACCGAAGTTATCAGTTTATCCCATCGGCCAAAGGGCAGCGAACCGAATTCTGGAACCCCAAGCCTGCGATAACCAGGATAGGCTCGCTGATGCCAAGGACGCGGAGAAATTAGGAACCTCTGTGGATGCAATCGGGCAGCACCGTCAGGAATGGCTATGGTATGAGTAATCAGTACGTCATCGTGGTAATCTATGGTAGCGTTCTAAAATTGATGGTTCTTTTCTCGGTTAACCCCTGCGCTATTGGTTTTTAGGGGATTGCCATGCGGCAGTGGCGTTCCTGGTATTGGTTCAGTATCGGTTTCTTATGTTCCCTAACCATCACTATTTTTTCTATTTACGCCTTAGCTTCCTGGACCAAAAATCAACAACTGCCGCATCCACCCACCCCTGGAGCTATGACGCAGCCGACGCCCATTTCCCAACCCACACCCACGGCAATGGCGATGCCGAGCACCAAATACGGCCATTTTCCCTACGCAGAAATCAGCCGAGACCGCTTAATTGTGGTAGCCAGTTACGGGCAAAAGGAATACCAGCGTTATGTGGAAATGGAGCGGGAAGCGGGGTTGGCGCTCTTTCGTCTCATGAGTGCAGCACGGGATCAAGGACTGTGGATCATCCCCATTTCCGGGTTTCGCACCGTGCGTTATCAAGCAGAATTGTTTCAGCGCCAAGTGCAAAAACAAGGCTCAGAAATCGCGGCTGCTCGCATCAGCGCCCCTCCGGGTTATAGTGAACATCACACGGGTTTGGCAATTGATTTAGGAGATGGTTTTGCCGCGGGTGAAGGCGTACCCGATATTACTGAACATTTTAGCCAAACCAAAGCCTATGCTTGGTTGCAAAAAAATGCCCATATGTACGGTTTTGAACTCTCCTATCCACCTAATAATCCCCAAGGTGTGATGTATGAACCCTGGCACTGGCGGTACGTCGGTTCCGAGTATGCACGGCAGATTTTTGCCCCGGCACGCAGCGGCCCCAAAGGCTAAACCGTGTAATGTTCTGCCAGATATTGCACCTTTCCTTTAGCTACACCCTTTATTTGCATCAAATCCTCTAAACTGCTGAGCGGAGCATGCTCTTGAATGAAATTAAAAATGGCTTCAGCATTACTTTTGATTTTTGCATGTTGTTTTAACTCGGCTAAGGTGACTTGATGGATATTTTTTTTCGGAGTTGGTGGGGGGAATAAGTGCTCGTAAATTGCCTGCACTTTCGCCTCTAAATCTGCCAGTTTAGCCTGGTCAATAACTGCTTTTTTGACCATCACCTGTTCTAACTTTTGCTCCCAGCGTTCTGCCAATTTTTGGAGATGGGCCACCAACTGTTTTTCTAATCCTTGGGGCATTGGCAGCGTATCTTCTGGCGGTGACGGTTCGCTTTGCCGGAGTAAATTTCTCACTTCCGCTACCTGGGCATCCGTCAGGTCAAAAACCCACACCCACACCCGTTGTAAACCTGCTGATTTTGCCGCTTGATACCAGGCACCACCGTAAATTAACTCATACTCCTGGTCTTCGCCATATTGGTTCGTTCGCCGCACGAGAATCGGATGTAAGTTAGCCTGAAAATAATTAATAACTTCCTGATGGGAAACTGAAGGATTAACCTGCTGCTCTGGCGGCACATAAATCTGATGAACTTCCAACTGCCCATGATGAATGGGTTTGATTTTCAAGTATTCAATGATTCTCTGCCGTTCTGCATCCGAGTACATCATTCATCCACCCTAATTAAGTATGCCTAGGTTACAACACTAGAGGTTTCCTTAATCACGTGCTTAGCCAATTCCAAGTAACAGGTAAACGCATCCAAAGCTGCCTCTTTTTCGCTTGGGCTGAGGGTGTCATCGTATTCTGCTTCCGCTAAAGGATAACCCTTGCCGGCGACATTGGCAACCATATTGCGCTGGGGTATCCAGGTCGGTTGGGGAAACACTTGCACTGCTGATCCCAACGGATGAGTACCCAAAATTTTATTAATTTCTCCCAACATTTCATCTACTTGTTTGGTGGCCGTGCGATTGTACATACTCACCGCCAATCCCAGAATGGATAGTTGCCCATCCCGCGATTGCCGCACCGATAAAATCCGATTCATCACATACTCCAAAGCCCGAATCGGATAGGGAGCCAATTGGGTAGGAATAAGCACATAATCAGAAGCCATCAAAGCAATGGAATTAACCTTACCGAAAGAAGGGGGCGGGTCAATCAAAATGTAGTCGTAATGGCTGCGCACTTTTTGCAATTTTTTCTGCAAAACTCGGTCAACATCCACAATATTCATTAGCGTTGCTTCCATATCACTTAAGCGGATATGCGCCGGAACTAAGTCGAGACTGACTTTGCGCCAAGATTTGCCATAAATTGCATCCGCAACCGGCAAAGTCACCTCCGTCAGCACATGGGTAATATCTTTTTTCCCCTGCCGTTCCACATCTAATAAAGGGTCAACCCCCAACCCTGTCGTTAAATTCGCCTGCGGGTCAATATCAATCAGCAACACCCGTTTGCCCAAGTGATGCAAAGCCGCTGCCAGATTCAACGTTGTCGTAGTTTTACCGACGCCCCCTTTGTTATTAAATACAGTAATAATACAGGCAGTATGCGTCGAGGAGGGCATCGTCGTAACCATCGTCCTATGGGTCGCCAGGTGGGGAAACACTGGTTGTAATTTTAGCATCATCTGGTGATGAAAATAGGCTGTAATTTTTTGCCGATACGCCCCGACCTGGAGACTGGCCGCCTGACCCAATATTTTCCCCACAGTCTGGGCATGGGTTCGCCATTCCTGTTGATGGTACTGCGCTAGGGGAATCACTACCTGCTGGTTGTAATAAAAAAGGTGAAATTCAAAGCCATTGGTCAGCAACCCAAACAGGGCTTGGCTACGGCGTAGGTAGTCGTGTAATTGCCATATGTGGGTATGCAGGCGCTGCCGTGGCGCTTTGATTTCAATCACACAGTAGGGGGTTTTCTGATCGCTAAAATTAACAGAATAAATGATGCAATCGGCACGTTTTTTGTCTAAAGGAACCTGGCGCTGCCAATCCGATTCCCGGTAGCCCCAGGACTTTAACAAGGGGATAACAATCTGCTGCTCAATATCCTGTTCCGTACTCCTACGGGAGATATGCTGAAAAAATTGCATAACCCTGCCGTCGCCCTCACATTTAATGTAACATGAGGCTGGGGCGTTCTAAAGGGTATAGTCATTTCAAACAAGTTTGCGACATTCGCCTTTACCTGCAAACCCTGTCCTGGAAGGGGATACAGTGATGACCAGTGCCTCAAAGTGTTGCATTTTCCTGTGAAACGACTATATCTCTACGTGTAGGCACCACCGGCGAATTATGTCGTTGCCATGCCCATATCACCAAGAGCCAAAGATGGAAACCACGCTCCTGCAACCTACTTTGAGAGATAGGAGTTTTGGGCCTGTATTTCTGAGGGTTTCATCAACCATCCCTCTAATCCCAATCATCCACAAAATCCCATTCATCCTCTGCCGCGGATGCGGCTCGCCGCCGGGGATATTCCACGTCTTCTGGTTCTAAAACAATTGTTTCCACTTCCGATTTCCTGCCCTGTGGATTTCCCACCCACCGGTCTAGGCCCCAGGCGCACGCCATACCCAGAGCAAACGCCAGAGCAAATGCCAATCCCAAAGGCAAGGCAAAAACCGCTTGCCCGAATAGAACCACAGGGAGCAACGGTTGCCAATTTTGCACCAAAAAAATCAGAAGCCATAACCCTAAACCCAACGCCAGCCACTTCATTGCCACCGCCGCAGAGGAACACAATCAATTTCGAGTTGATCCAAGGCTCTGGCAACTACAAAATCCACCAAATCGAGGATGGATTGGGGCTGATGATACCAGGCAGGAATGGCCGGGACAATGCGCGCCCCCGCTTCGGCTAAGGTCGTCAAATTGCGCAAGTGAATCAAACTCAACGGTGTTTCCCGCGGCACCAACACCAACCGCCGCCCTTCCTTGAGATGGACATCCGCCGCCCGCTCCAACAAATCGCCGCTCAACCCACAGGCCAACTTGGCAACCGTCCCCATACTGCACGGCATCACCACCATTCCCCGGGTGCGGTAGGAACCACTGGCAATCCCCGCCCCCACATCGTTCCAATGGTGACAGATGAGTTTTCCCCCCCTGGCCACCCCCACCTGCGCCCGCCAAAATGCCTCCTGGTTCGCCACCGCCGGGATTTTGACCCCCATTTCCTCCCGCCAGACCGTGTAGGCCCCCTTGGAGACAATAAGTTCGACAATGTACTCAGACTGTAATAAATACTTCAGGGCTTGTAAGGCGTAAATTTGCCCCGATGCCCCGGCCACTGCCAGGACAACCGGTTGGTCGCGCCCACTCATGCCGCAGTTGCCTGGGCCACCAAACGGCGCACCTCCTGATGGCTAAACCCCAGGACTTCTCCCAGTAACGCCACCAAGTCGTTCTCCTCAATCAGGGTCTCACCGTCGGCCAAGGCCAAGCGCGCCACCATCTTAACGGCCAGTTCCCGGTCCTGGGGCACCAACCCCCGTACCCCCGCCCAAAACAACTCCAAAGGGTCCACCTCCTGCACCCATTGGGACACCCGCGCCCACAACGAAGGGCTGACGTCCACCCCGGCAGCAACCAATTGCTCCCGCAGCTTTGCCAGTTCCACCGGCAACACCTCGTCATCAATGGCAATCATCGCCGTTGCCAGAGCCGTTAGGGATTCCTGGGGGGTGAGGCTGAGGGTCGTTGGCACCGGCCGGCGAAACTGCTGCCACACGTAACGCATAACCAGCAGGGATAAGGGGCACCTTCATTCTAAACCCTAGGCGGCCACGCCACCCCCAGCCATCGCAACTAATTTAAGAAAATCTCAATAAAAAGAGCCAGGGTATGACCCCCGGCTGACCTGTGTATCCATCTGAGAGAGGAGAACGTATCAGTTACCTTAGCACTTGTTGAAAAATAATGTCAAGAAGATGTGGGCAGGGGGAACCCCTATACCTGGGGCAACATCAAGGGTTATGTACTAAAATCAGGCCACAAGGAGTTGCTGATGAACGGTAGCAAGCAGGTGAAACGGGCGGTCATTGCTGGGGTTTGCGGTTTGGGGTTGTGGGGGTTCGGAATCACGGGATGGCCCTTGCTGCCGCTTTCTGTGGTCCAGGCGCAACAGGTGCGCGACCCCAACCCGGAGCCGGACAGCCGCCAAGTGCCCCCGGATGCTTTGATTTCCGGTGTGTTTACCGAAGGGTTGGTGAATCCCAACTCGGTGCGGATTTTTGTCAACGACCGGGATGTGACCAGCCAAAGTACGATTACCCGGTCTTTTTTCAGCTATAAGCCCACCCGTCCGTTGCCTGCTGGACGAAATACGGTGCGGGTGACCTATGCGGGGAATGGGGGCGCCCTACGGACGGTGCAGTGGTCCTTCCGGGTGCAACCCCCCCAAGCGCCCGTGAAAATCCATAGCATGAGCCACAACGCCGACGGCCAACCCTTAGGGCCGGGCAGCACCTTTTTGGTGACGATCAACGGTACGCCCCGTGCGCAAGCGACGGTGTGGTTGGTACAGGAGGGACGGGCACCCGAAGCCCTGAGCGCCCAGGAGGTGTCGCCGGGGGTCTATGTGGCGACCTTGACGGTGCGCAGCGGCGATGGGTTTCGCCACGGGGTAGTGGTCGGCCGACTCCAGCGGGAGGGGCAGGTGGTCTATGGGGCGGCCACCCAACCGGTGGAATTTGTCCATACGGCTACACCGCCGGTCGGCACCCTCCCTGTGCCCTTGCAACCCCAATTTACCAGCCATCGCGATGGGGAGGAAATTCGCACCCGCGGCTTTATCTTGGTGGGGCAAACCCGGCCCCAGGCGGTGGTGCAGATTCGGGTGACCTCCCAGTTGCCGGTGTTGGGCGGGGTGATCACCGTCGCGCCCCAAACCCTGGTGAATCAGGAGGTCGTCGCCGATGCCAATGGCCGCTTTGAAATGGCCGTGCCCTACCGGGGGGTGGTGCCTGTGGGGACGCAATACCGGGTGCGGGCGGTGGGCCGCTTCGGCAATGAAACCAGCGCCCCGACGGAATTGGTGTTGGTGCAGGGGCGATGAATACCTTGGCCGGGCGGGACATCCTGAGCATGGCGGATTTCACCGCGGCGGAAATTTACGCCCTGTTGGATTTGGCCCGCCAGTACAAACGGGGACACACCACCCCGACGGCGCAGGGACGGGTATTGGGGCTGTTGTTCACCAAGGCCTCGACCCGGACGCGGGTGAGTTTTGCCGTCGCCATGATGCGGTTGGGGGGGCAGGTGATTGACCTCAACCCCAGCACGACCCAGATGGGGCGGGGGGAACCCCTGGCAGACACGGCGCGGGTGTTGGACCGGTATTTGGACGTGCTGGCGATACGCACCTTTGCCCAGGCGGACGTGGTCACCTTTGCCGAATGGGCGCAGATACCGGTGATCAACGCCCTGACCGACCGGGAACACCCCTGTCAAGTGCTGGCGGATTTGCTCACGGTGCAGGAATGTTTTGGTCAATTGCGGGGGCTGAAGATGGCCTACCTGGGCGACGGCAACAATGTCAGCCATTCCCTGATGCTCGGCTGTGCCCTGGTGGGGATTACCCTGACGGTGGCCACCCCGCCCCAACATCCCCCCGCTCCCGACATCGTGCAGCAGGCCCAGGCCCTGGCGGCCACCCCCGGCCAGATCACCCACACCCACGACCCGGAAGCGGCAGTGGCCCAGGCGCAGGTGGTCTATACGGACGTGTGGGCAAGCATGGGGCAGGAGGCGGAAAACCAGGTGCGCATTCCCCGCTTCCAGCCTTATCAGGTCAATGAAGCGTTGTTACAAAAGGCCGACCCCCAAGCCATTGTCCTGCACTGCCTACCGGCGCACCGAGGCGAAGAAATTACCGAGACCGTGCTCGAAGGGCGGCAATCGCGGGTGTGGGACCAAGCGGAAAATCGGCTGCACGCCCAACAGGCACTGCTGGCGCAGGTCCTCGGTTTGGTCTGACCCCCGCTTGCGGAAATGACTTTGGCTTCTGTATAGTTATAGATTGTGACGTTTGAGGCAGCGCTTGTGACGGCGGGGCAATCTGTAAACACCACCTACACCCCCTCAATGGCGCACGTGACCCCCACGTGGTATGTGGTGGACGCCAAAGGGCAGCGGCTGGGGCGGTTGGCGACGAAAGTGGCGCGGGTTTTGCGGGGCAAAGATAAACCCACCTACACCCCGTTTTTGGACACGGGCGACTACGTGATTGTCATCAACGCCAGGGAGATTGATGTCACGGGCAAAAAACGTTCCCAGAAGCTGTACCGGCGGCATTCGGGGCGACCGGGGGGGATGAAAGTGGAAACCTTTGCCCAACTCCAGGCGCGTTTGCCCGAACGGATCATCGAGGAGGCGGTGCGGGGGATGTTGCCCAAAAATCGCCTAGGGCGCAGGCTGTTTACCAAGCTGCGGGTGTATCCGGGGCCAGACCATCCCCATGCGGCCCAGCAACCGCAAGTCCTGCCACTGGAGGCCTAGGTCATGGCTGAACGGGTAACCTACTGGGGCACAGGGCGGCGAAAAACGGCAGTGGCGCGGGTGCGGCTGTGCCCTGGCGACGGCAAAATTATCATCAACGGCCGGGATGGGCGGGAATATCTGCAAGGCATCCCCAGCTACCTGTTGGCGGTGAAGGCGCCCCTAGAAACCCTGGGACTAGAGCACGAATACGATATTTTGGTGAATGCCCACGGGGGCGGTTTGACCGGCCAAGCGGAGGCCATTCGGCTGGGGGTAGCCCGCGCCCTGTGCCAACTGGACCCGGAGAACCGGCAGCCTTTGAAGGCAGAAGGCTATCTCACCCGCGACCCGCGGGCCAAAGAGCGGCGCAAGTACGGGTTACGCAAAGCCCGCAAAGCCCCACAATACTCCAAGCGTTAATTCCCAAGTACAGGAGCAGTACCGATGCCCAAGCCAGGAATTCACCCCGAATGGTACCCCGAAGCCAAGGTGTTTTGTGACGGTGAGGTGGTGATGACGGTGGGGTCCACCAAGCCCCAACTCCACGTGGAGATTTGGTCGGGGAACCACCCCTTTTACACCGGCACCCAGAAAATCATTGACACGGAAGGGCGGGTCGAGCGGTTCATGCGCAAGTACAGCAAACCGAATACCCCTGCCAAGCCAAAAACGGCGGAGAAAGACACAGCCGCCAAGGGGCAAACCGCCAAACCCAAGCCCACGCGTCCGGCGAAGAAAAAGTAAAAGCACACTTACTTGCAGTTCCTGGGCAGGAAGTGCCCTTTTGCGGCCCGCTTAGGGCCGTAACCAATCCTGGTGCTGGCATCCGTGCCGGATAGGGCTAACTTGTGGCTGGTAGGGCTACGGCTACACCCCTACTAAGAGTTGCAGTACAACTTTGCCTATCTCGCTCAAAGATTCTTTAAGGGAAAACACAAATTGAATGGGGTGTTTTAGAATGGGGATCAAGGAGAACGGATAATAAACCCCTTTTCAAAGGATTACCAAAAATGTCATCAGAACTGGTTCGTTGTCCCAATTGCGGCCAATATGCCCAGCGTTTGTTGCGGACAGAATCCGGCTGGTTGGAAACGCAATGTCCCCACTGCGATTACCTGCTGATCCTGCACGCTGCCAGTGGTCAGGTCATCGAGGCCTATGCCCCCGGACTCTACCCCTAAGCTGGGTGTGCCACGGCCAACGCACCAGGGCCTGCGCCAGCCACCCCAACATCTGCCATTCGCTGGGTACTTGGCGCTCCTGCCATTGGCCGGGACGGCAAAACAGCAACGGGATCAACTGGCGCTCCTGCTCCAGGGTGAGGTTGGTCCAGGTCAAGGTCACCCGTCCGTCGGGGTGTGGTTGCGGTTGGGCCGTGAGGGTCAAGCCCACCTCCGGCAAGGTTACGGTCACCGGTTCGGCGCTGAGGCAACCCTGGGTCAGCGTGACCACCGCTCCTATTTCCGACATCTGCTCGGTCACCCCCCAGGCCATGCGTCCTCCCTGCCCCAACTGCACCAGGGTTTGTAAGGGAAACCAGGGATAGGGCGAGGTTTGCGGCGCATCCACCAAAGCCAGACACGCCAGGCACAGCATCAGCATATGGTAAACACTCCAGAGCCAGACCCACTGCCAGCCCTGGGTGACCCGAAACCAGACAAAGCAGGCGAAATTTAGGGCCAAAAACACCAACAAAGGGCGGATCAGGGGCCAGTTCGGCGTAAAGTGGGCATTGCTTAAGCCCTTGGGGGTAACTTGGAAGCCCCGGGCAAACGGACGTCTCAGGGTTTGCCAGAGCGTCACACTCACCGGCCAGCAGGTGATCAACAGGTACAAATCGGCAGTCAGGAGCGAACGGCTGCGGCGATTGAGCCAGGGATAAACCACAAATTGGGCTAAATAGTAGGGCAGAAAATAATACAGAAGTTCGGCAGGGGTGGCGCGAAAAGGCAGGGTGCGAAATAGGGCTATCAAAACAGGGATCAACAAAAACCCCACCCGCATCCAGGCGCCAAACCAGTTCAACAGGCCCTCCAAATGGGCCAACCGCTGCTTGAAATTTAGGCCCGGAATGGTCAACGGATTGCTGGGGATAAATAGCCCTTGCACCGTGCCCTGAGCCCAGCGCTGCCGTTGGCTGATGTGGGCGGCCATATTCTCGGCAGCCAAGCCCGCGCTGAGTTTTTCGTGTAGGTAAATCACCTCGTAGCCCCGCGCCGCCAGTTCGATGCCCGTGAAATAGTCTTCGCTTAGCGAAGCCGTGACAAAGCCCCCGATGGCTTCCAAAGGCGCCCGCCGCACCACAAACGAGGTGCCCGCGCAAATCACCCCCTGCACCCCGTCGCGCATCGGCTGAATCTGCCGGTAAAAAATCTCCTCTTCTGGGGTCAAGACTGCCCCCAACCCCAAATTATGGGCCACCGGGTCTGTGTTGTAAAAGGTTTGGGGGGTTTGCACCAGCGCCACCCGGGGATTTTGGAAAAATCCCACCGTGCGGGTGAGAAAATTGCGGGTCGGCACAAAATCCGCATCGAACACGGCAATCAATTCCCCCTGGGTCAAGGTCAACGCATGGTTCAAATTCCCCGCCTTGGCGTGGCGATTGTCCGGGCGGGTGAGATATTCACATCCCCAAAGTTTGGCCATTTGCGCGATTTCCGGGCGGCGGGTATCGTCGAGCAAATAGATTTTTTTGGGTTCGTAATCCAGAGCCTGACACCCCAAAACCGTGCGTTTTAGGATAAAGGCCGGTTCATTGTAGGTGGGAATGAGAATGTCCACCGTAGGGCGGTAGCGACCGGTCAGCACCGCCACACTGTACACATCCGCTTCCGCCCGCCGGTCGCGGGTTTCTGCCTGCAAAAACCACTGAATCCACCCCCCGGCGGAACTCAAGACCTCCAGCCCCAAAAAAGCCAGAGAAAACAGCGCCGCCCCCCAGGAATCCCAGCGCAGGGTAGCCCCCACCCGCCAGACCAGATACCGCCCCGCCAACACCAGCAGGATGGCCAGCAAAGTCAGCCGCGACCAGGGGCCAGGCCGGGGGTACCAGCGGGTGATGGCCCAACAGACCCCCGCAACCGTCAGCGCCATCCCCCACAGGGCCAGGGGGTCGGTCACCGGCACCGCCAACCGTTCCGGCGAGGCCCCCAGCGCCAGCAGCCCCAACACCCCCCCACCGACCAGGGCCAGCCAGGCCACGCGCCACCTGCTTGGCCAGGCAGCAGAGCGCGTTCCCGAGCCAAACGCTTTGCGGAGCTGAACCATCCCCTCCAATTCCCTGGCGATTGGACAGCCCCCCTACAGGTGCAATCCCTACGACGGGGGATACCCAGGCAGCTTCCCTTTTTCCAACTGGCGTAACAGCCGTTGGGGGGCACTGTTTTGCGCCACGGCTACCAACTGGTCCAAATCGTGGGTCGCAATAAATTGCAACGCCGCCGCCAAATGCTCCCGGTGGGGACAGGCATCCCCCAAAATGCACCCGTTCACACAGGCTTCAGCACAGTTCACGGTCTGGGTGGTCATAAGTGTTAAGAATTATGAACGATTCCAGTGTACCCTGCTGGGGCAGGGGTGGCAAAGGGGGAACTCTCCCCCGGCCAGAGAGTCCTGCTAAAGTGCTAATGTAAACCCGAATTGTGCGGAGCAACCGTATGCTGGGAGCAACTCTAGGGCGTGGTTTGGCGGGTGCCGTCTTGGTATGGGGGCTATGGGTGTTACCCACTTGGGCTGCAGAACAAATTATTGTGAAATTTGGCCCGCTCAGTACCCCCATTGCCGTCAATGACTTGCAAACTCTGGCCACGACCGGGCAGGCCTCCGAACGGCTGACCAGTTTGCTGAGGTTGATCCAGATGCAACCTGCCGATGCCCAGCGCTTTTTGGCCACGTCCGTCCCCCTGTCAGCGGCGACTCTGAACCTGGTGGTCAATAGCTTTGTGGGGAATATCATCCTCAGCCAAGTCGCCAGTTTTGTGCAACCAGCCGGCGGAGGAGATGGGGTAGCGGCGCTGAAAACCGGTCTGACCCAGGCGGTGCAAAACAATCCCATGACCGTGATGAGTGTGATCAAAAACTATCCTGGAGACATTACCTTTGATGCCCAAAAAGCCATGACCCTCTACCGCCAACTCCAGGCGGACGCCCAGAATCTCCCCCAGGTATTGGCGGCGGTGGATGAACTGTTGCCTTTGGTGATGCCCGGATTCAAATTCAGTGCCGGTTGTCTGTCCCGCTAGGTGGCTATTGGGTCTGACCCATTTTGCCCCGGTCACCATGGCTGCCTGGGATGGGTTTTTGGTCGCGGGGGTCTGGGTGGTTTTGTCCCTTTGGTTGGGGCGGCGGGGGGTGGCGGTGGCCGTGATGACCACCTTGGCGCTGGTGGCCGAGGGGCAACAGTTGCCTTGGACGGCGCGGGGGTTGGGGTTAACCGCTTTGCTGGTGGGTCTTTTACCCCCTTGGCGCTGGCGCCAACTGGCCTGGCAACCCCCGGCCAACGAGGTCGAGGTCATTCTCAAGGTGGTCACGGCATGTTGCGAGCGGCAGTGGGGTGCGCTGTTGGTGTTGCTGGCGCCGGCGGCGGAAATTCCCAGTACCTTGCCGGGGGTCACCCTCCAGGCCCACCTCTCGGCGGAATTGTTGTTGAGTCTGTTGTCGCCCCTAAGTCCCCTGCACGACGGGGCAATTGTCATTCGCCAGGGCAAGGTGGTGGCTGCCGGGGTGATTGTCCCTTTATCCACCCAATCCCTTGCCTTGGGGCTGGGAACCCGCCATCGCGCCGCCTTGGGGGTCACCGAGCAGCAACCGGACGGGCTGGCTATCGTGGTCTCGGAAGAAACGGGCCAGGTGGCCTTGGCGCGGCGGGGCACGTTGCTCACCCAGCTTACCCCCCAGCAGTTGCGGGAGCATTTGGAACGGGGAAAAAATCGCCTATGATCCTCATAATCAAAATGATCCAAATCAAACGCTTAGCGTTGAGCCATTGCACAGCGGCATGACCCATTCGCAACCTGGCACCGGGACGTCCCCCCTGCTGACTTTGCCTGCGGATTTGGACCCCCAGCGACTGCCGCGGCACGTAGCGGTGATCATGGATGGCAACGGTCGTTGGGCGCAGCAACGGCGGTTACCCCGGGCGGTTGGTCACCAACAGGGGGTGGAAACCCTCAAGGAACTGTTGCGCTGTTGTCGGGACTGGGGGATTCCCCACCTGACCTGCTATGCCTTTTCCACCGAAAACTGGGGGCGGCCCAGCCTAGAAGTGGAATTTTTGCTCGCCCTGTTTGAGCGGGTGTTGCGCCAGGAATTGCCGACCTTGATCCAAGAACAGGTGCGGATCGAATTTGTCGGGCAACTCGATGTCCTGCCCCAGAGTTTGCAGGCCCAAATCCGCGAAGCGGTGGCCTTGACCCGGCACCACCAGCGGGTCTGGTTGACCGTAGCGACCAACTACGGCGGACGCCAGGAAATCGTGCATGCCTGCCAAGCCCTCGCCCAACAGGTGCAACGGGGGGAATTGGCGCCCGAAGACATTGACGAAACCCGGTTTGCCCAGCAGTTGTACACTGCCGCCAGCCCCGACCCCGACCTACTGATTCGCACCAGCGGCGAAATGCGCCTGAGCAATTTTCTCCTGTGGCAAATTGCCTATGCGGAACTCTATGTCACCGAGACCCTGTGGCCGGACTTTGACCGCGCCAGTTTCCACCAAGCCTTGGTGGCGTTTCAGAAGCGACAACGGCGCTTTGGCCGCCTGTGATCGGGGAAATGGCATTGCGTCTGCATTCCCTGGTATCCTTTTTATATTACAAAAACAAGACCCAAACACACTGGAATGATACGCAAAACCGTACTGTAAGAATAGGTGGTTGCCTCTGAGATGCTATGACCGAGTTGCCTTTCACCCTGGACCAACTGCGTATTCTGAAGGCGATTGCTGCCGAGGGGAGTTTCAAGCGCGCTGCCGACAGCCTGTACGTCTCCCAACCGGCAGTGAGTTTGCAGGTGCAAAATTTGGAACGGCAGTTGAACGTCCCTCTGTTTGACCGGGGGGGACGGCGGGCGCAACTGACAGAGGCGGGGCACTTACTTTTGCATTACGGGGATAAAATTCTTGCGCTGTGTGAGGAGACTTGCCGTGCCCTAGACGACCTGCAAAACCTACAAGGGGGAACCCTGACGGTGGGCGCTTCCCAGACCACGGGCACCTATCTGATGCCGCGGTTGATCGGCATTTTTCGCCAACGCTATCCCCAGGTGTCGGTCAAACTGCAGGTGCATTCCACCCGGCGTACCTGCTGGAGCGTGGCCAATGGGCAGTTGGATTTGGCCATTATTGGCGGCGAAGTGCCCCCGGAATTGCAGGACTCCCTAGAGGTGCGTCCCTTTGCCGAAGATGAACTGGTTTTGATTTTGCCCCCCAAACATCTGGTCAACGTGGGCGATGTCATTACCCGCGAAGAACTGTACCAACTGCGGTTTATCACCCTCGATGCCCAGTCCACCATCCGCAAAGTCATTGATAAAATCCTCAGCCAGTACGGGATTGACACCAGCCGCTTTCGCATCGAAATGGAACTCAACTCGATTGAGGCGATCAAAAACGCGGTGCAATCGGGTTTGGGCGCCGCCTTTGTTTCCAATTCCGCCATCAGTAAAGAACTCGAACTGGGAACGCTACAGCGGGTACGGATTGAAAACATTCACCTGCGCCGCACGCTTTGGTTAATTGTTAATCCCAACCGCTATCAATCCCGTGCCGCCGAAACCTTTACCCGTGAGGTGTTGCCCCTATTTCCCAATTTGCTCCCGGATGCGTTGAAAGTTCCGGTGGGGGCAGAATCGCGCCTGTAAACTACCTCTGACTAACGTCGGAGGCTTCTCGTAGCCCTGCAGTTGTTTTTGCAACCCGGACCTCTAGGCTGGTTGACAGCAGCTCCGCTCGACCGTTACCGGTGCCTTATCGAGCCGTTTCCGGTGTCCGCAGGGCTATAGCTAGGTAGGTTAAGGTTGTCGCCTTAAGGTTCAGGGCTAGGCCACGCTTCGCTATGGGAAACCAATATGGGGCTACGCCCAGCGACCCATAGCATGTCAACCTTTGTATGCTTAGCTATACAAATAATCTAATTTCCCATCAACCATGATTATTGGTCTCACCGGGGGAATTGCTACGGGTAAATCCACCGTCACTGCCTATTTAGAACATCAATACAACATCAAAATCTACGATGCGGATACCTATGCCCGCCATGCCGTTTTACCCGGACAACCCGCTTTTACTGCCATTTGTGAACGTTATGGAACTGCAGTATTGACCCCCGATGGACAATTGAACCGGGCATGGTTAGGAAATCAAGTATTTAGCAACACTTCAGAACGGCGATGGCTCGAGCAACTTATTCACCCCCAAGTGCGGCGTCAATATGAACAGATTTATCAAGAAAAACAGGCAGCCCAAGAACTTGTCATCTTTAGTATCCCGCTATTGTTTGAAGCCCAAATGACCGATTTAGTTCAGCAAGTGTGGGTGGTGTGGTGTACGACCGGGCAACAGCGCCAACGCCTCATGGCACGCAACCGCTTTACCCCAGAGCAAATCCAAGCCCGCATCAGTGCCCAACTACCACTCCCCCTGAAAATGCTATGGGCAGATCACCTGCTGGATAATTCCGGTACTTTGGAATTTCTCTATCAACAAATTGATGCACTGGTTGAGACAGTCTCGCTATTTTAATTCTGATAGGAAAAACATTTTGGTTGCCTAAAAAAGTAAAATAATTTGTTAAAATTTGTTAAACTCATGGTCATCGTTGACAATTGAAAAAAGCACCTTAAGTTCATGTAATCTGCCCTAGAAAAGCGCCAGGAGGAGTAAGTATTTTTTCGTATGACAGTCGGGTTCCACGGTTGTCAATTGGAAGTACACTATTCCGGCTAAGGTTATCCTAAGTACATACCCATTTCGCAAGGAGTTCTTACGCGATGGTCTTCACAGCGACAGCACCGGCGGGGTTGTACACCGCTACGGGCACGCCTATTCCTTTGCGGGGCGTGGATTTTCAGGTAGTCATTCGGGATATTGGCGCACAGGTGACGGTTTCCCAACATTTTCAAAATCAAGAAGATAACCCGATTGAGGCGGTTTATTCGTTTCCTTTGCCAGAATCAGCGGCAATTTGTGGGTTTGAAGTGCGGTTGGGAGAACGGGTGATTACCGGACGGGTGGAGGAAAAAGAAACGGCATTTGCTCAGTACGATGAGGCCATTCAGGAGGGGCATGGTGCTTATTTGGTAGATCAAGACCGCCCGAATATCTTCACAATTTCGGTGGGGAATTTACTGCCGCAGCAATCGGTGGTAATTCGCATGACCTATGTGCAGGAACTGGAGATGCAAGCAGACAGGGGACGGTTTGTCATTCCTACCACCATTTCCCCTCGTTATGTGCCTGCCCAGCGGTTGGAAACGGCTCCGGCTGCGGAACTATTGCACATCAATCCGCCGCGGGTATTGGGGACGTTGCCCTATGGTTTAACTGTTCGCGTGGACATAGCAACCAGTAGCCCGATTTTGGGGTTGGAATCTCCTTCCCATCCCATTCGCTTTACCCTGCATGACGGTCGGGCGCAGGTGGAATTAGTAGGTGAAAACATCCAACTTGACCAGGATTTTGTCTTGAATTACACCCTGCAAACATCCCCTGAGCCACGCATTCTTTTGGGGAAAGACATGGGTTCTGATGGATTTATAGTGATGCTGAATTTTTGGCCGCAGTTGGAAACCCAGCAACGGTAACCCCAGGAATTTATTTTTATAGCTAAGCAGGCAAAGGTTGACATATAGAGCAGATGACTGAATCGATGAGGTCATGAAGGTTTTGGGTTGTGGATGTCATAGTTTTTCTAACTCTTTGCTTGATTCTATGCCATGGATGCTCAATCGGGTTTAAATC
>NZ_JBRCEP010000040.1:0-11801 GCF_053491055.1 Gloeomargarita sp. | reverse complement strand
ACTATTCCCGTTCTCAATGAAACTTATCACCTTCTTCCGTAAATCCAGACTGTAACACATTCTGATTCTCCTCCTTGATTCTCACCTTCCTCCCCATCTTACACCCCCCTCTCATAAAATGTTGCATTTTCAATAAAAATGACTATACCTCTAGTGCACGGCAATTATCATAATTTGCCAAAGGTTAAAGAGGACAACTGCCATTGTCGCCTGGAGGATGACGGTGGGGTGTAGTCATGGGTGGCGGGAGCCTAACTAAACCTATAGTTATAGCTAAGCATACAAAGGTTGACATGATATGGGTCGCCGGGTGTAGCCCCACAATGGCGTAGCCATGAATCTTCAGGCGACAACCTTAACCTACATAGCTATACTTCGGTTTAGAAGGCGACATTGACCGGTGGAGTAATTATGAATAACTTCATTAATGGTAGTGCCAGGGGAAACGTACATCCGCAATTTTTTTATAGCTAAGCATACAAAGGTTGACATGCTATGGGCGCTGGGCGTATCCCCACAATGGCGTAGCCATGAATCTTCAGGCGACAACCTTAACCTACCTAGCTATAATGCCCTAAAGTCATGCTCAAGCAGTGGTGTTGAACCCTGCAACAAAAGTCCATAAATTCGCGTCAGGTAAAATGCTTAATGAGAAAATTTTTGTTATATATTAGTTTCCAACAAGTTTGGGACATTCACCTTTACCTGCAAACCCTGTCCTGGAAGGGGATACCGTGATAACCAGTGCCTCAACGTGTGGCATTTTCTTAATATATTGAGCCTGGCACCACCCCAAACTCTTGCGCCCTTTGGTTCAAGGTCTTATTGGGGTACTTCTCCGCATCTTCATTCAGTCTGCCAATATCGCCTCACGCTTCTTGTGCAGGCCAGATTGGGTTTATTTAGCTTGCGCGGTTGATGCCGAAGATTCACGCTGCTTTCGTGATGCGATTGCCGTTCACAAGGAAACTCATCACCTTTTTCCGTAAATCCAGACTGCCACACATACTGACCCCTCTCCTCAATTCCTACTTCTCCTCCATCCTTCACCCTCATCTCATAAAATGCTACATTTATAGTACTGTAACTACTTCTATGTCTCAGCCCCTGTTTCATCTGGCATTTCCGGTAGGGGATATTCCCCAAACTAAGGCGTTTTATGTCGCTGGTTTAGGATGCACAGCCGGACGGGAAACCCCTCGCTCCCTGATTCTCAACTTTTATCGGCATCAGTTGGTTGCCCATGTGACCCCGGAAATTTATCCCCAAAAAGGCATTTATCCCCGGCATTTTGGGCTGGTATTTGCTAGGGAATCGGAATGGCACGAACTCTACCAGCGGGCACAGGCGCATCACTTACCCTTCTATCAGGCAGCCAAAGTGCGTTTCCCCAATTCCCCACTGGAACACCGCACGTTTTTCCTCGTTGACCCCTTTGGCAACTTGTTGGAATTTAAGTATTACGTCAATCCAGAAGCCATTTTTGGTTGTCAGGAATACGCCCAAATCGGGGATGGCTAAGATGCTAGCGATGGGAAAAAACAGGGGTTAATTGCTGCAAAATTTCCCCGAAAACGGTCACCGCCCGGTCAATTTCAGCCGGCGTGGTCTGATGGCTGAGACTAAAGCGCAACCCACAGCGAGCCAGATGGTCGTCATAACCCATCGCCTGTAACACCGGGCTGGGTTGGGTTTTGCCACTGGCGCAGGCAGAACCAGAACTGACGCACACCCCCCGCTGGTTCAGATAATGGACGAGCGTTTTGCCCGTTTGTTCCCCTTGCGCCCCCGTCCAAACCACGCTGACATGGTGGGGCAACCGATCTGGCCAAGCTCCGGTGAGGCGCAACCCCGGCAATTCCTGCAACCGGGCGCACAGATAGTCGCGCAACGCCTGCACCTGGGACACCTGGGGCAAAAACTCCGTCTGGGCCAACTGGGCCGCCACCCCCAAACCCGCCAACAGCGCCACCGGCGGCGTTCCCGAACGCTTGCCCCCTTCTTGACCCCCGCCGTACAACCAGGGCTGGATATCCACACCCCGCCGCACCACCAAAGCGCCACAACCTTGGGGGCCGTAGAACTTGTGTGCCGACAGGGAGAGCAAATCCACACCCAAAGCGGGAACCTCTACCGGCAAACGCCCCACCACCTGAATGGCGTCAGTATGAAATAAAACACCCCGCGCCCGGCAAATCCGGGCAATTTCCGCAATTGGTTGCAAGGTTCCTACTTCACTTTGCCCATAAATAACACTGACAAGAACGGTATTGGGTTGCAGATGCGCTTCCAGGGTTTGCGGGTCCACCCGGCCGCAGGCATCCACCGGCAGCCTTGTAATCTGCCAACCCCGTTGCGCCAGCACGGTCAATGGAGCGTGTACCGCCGGATGTTCCACAGCGGAAGTGATGATGTGTTGGGGGCGTTCGTACTGCTGGGCGACGCCAAAAATCGCCAGGTGATTGGCTTCGGTACCGCCGGAGGTGAAGATGATTTCTTCCGGCGTGACCCCTACCAATGCCGCGACCGCCATCCGGGCCCGTTCCACCACCATGGCCGCCCGTTGCCCGTAGTGGTGGATGCTGCTGGGGTTGCCCCACGCCTGCGCCAATACCTCGCGGACTCGGGCGATTACCTGGGGATGGGGGGGCGTTGTGGCGCTGTAATCCAGATAAATCATAGTTTTATTCTGCCATGCCGCCGCCACTGCCCCCCTCCGTACTAGGCTATAAAAGAAATAAAGAATTATCCCTGGCCCAACGTGCCGGTTCAGTGAGGGTTGCCGATGAATGCCCAAAACATGACTGACCAAGACATCCAGCGCCTGACCCCTGCGGATGTGGCGAAACTGGCGCAAAGGCTAGAACAAGACGATTATCCCAATGCCTTTGCCAGTCTGGCAGATTGGCATTTGTTGCGCAAAATTGCCCTGCGCCGCCCGGAGTTGGTGGAACCCTACCTGCACCTTTTGGATTGGGAAGCTTTTGATGAAGCCTAATCCAGCCTGTTCGTAGAAGGGGGCGCTAGGGATTAAAATAAATACTTGGTCTATCCCACGCCTAAAGGGGCGACTGCTGTTGTTTGGGGGGGATTATGGGTTTTATCGGCAGACTGTTTGGTGCGATTTTTGGCTTTATTGGGGGCATTTTCCGAGCCATTTTTGGCATTTTCCGGCGGCAACCCCAATCAACCGCAAACCAAGCGTTTTTCCTGGACCCGGAGGAAGCCAAAACGCTGGGGCGCCCATCGGAGTCTTCTCGGGAAACGCCAACGGTTTCTCCCACAGCCAAGCCGGAACCGGTGACGACCCAACCAGCCTCTGTCCCTACGGTGGTGTTTGGTTCGGGTTCCCCGGATTTGCGCAACCGGCGGCGGCCTGGACCCAATATGAGTTTGTTTTTGGATATGGCTAAACAAATCCGTCGGGCCTAATGCTGCCGACGCCTTGGTGGGCGGCCAGTTGGGTAACCGGTTGGTGGGGCAAGGGCGCTGCCTGGGCTGCGGCCAGCCTGGTGGGGCGATGGCGGGACGGGGTGGCGGCGGCGTGGGTGGCAGGGCTGTTGCTGGGTTTGCCGTTTTTGACCAATGACCAGTTGGGTCTGCTCCTGTTTGGCGGCGTTGGCCTGGTTTTGGGGTTGTGGTTTGTGGAGCCGCCGGCGGGAATTTGGGGAACGGCAGTGCTCTACTGGGTGACGTTGACTCTGGCAACGGCCTTTTCCCCGGTGAAAATGGCGGCTTTGAGCGGCTGGGTCAAGGCCAGTTTGTATCTGATGTCTTTGGCGGTGCTGTTGCGGGGGGTGCGCCGCTGGGGCCAGGGGTTAATGGTGGTGTATTTACTGGTGGGGTTGCTGGTGGCGGTGGTGGGGTTGCGGCAATGGTTTTTTGGGGCGGCAGCCCTGGCGACGTGGATTGACCCGGAATCGCCGCTGGCAGGCACAACCCGCGTGTATAGCTTTTTGAAAAATCCCAACCTGTTGGCGGCCTATTTGCTGCCGGGGGTGGGGATGAGTCTGGGCTGTCTGTGGGCCTGGCGTACCTGGGCACAGCGGGGATTGGCGCTGACCCTGGTGTTGGTGCTGACTGCCTGTGTGGTGCTCACCGGCAGTCGGGGGGGGTGGCTGGGGCTGGCTGCTGTCTACGCCAGTTTTGCGGTAGGGCTGGGCTGGGGCTGGTGGCAATGGCGGTGGCAGCGTCCTTTGTGGCAACGGATTCTGTTGTGGCTGGGCATGGGATTACTGCTGGTTGCGCTACTGGCCCTGTTGGGACGTTCAGAATGGTTGCGCCTGCGCTTTCTCAGTATCTTTGCCGGGCGGGCCGACAGCAGTAATAACTTCCGCCTCACTGTCTGGGCGGCGGTGGTGGCCATGATCCGGGACCACCCTTGGCTGGGGATTGGGCCGGGCAATCGGGCGTTCAATCTGATTTATCCCCTCTACCAACGACCGAATTTCGCTGCCCTGGGAGCCTATTCGGTGCCGCTGGAAGTGGCGGTGGAATCGGGGTTGCTGGGTTTGGCCGCCTTTGTGGCGCTCACCGGCAGCATCCTGCAGCGGAGTTGGCAGACCTTATCCCAGAAGATGCGGCACCCCTGCCCCCAAACCTTTGTGCTCCTAGGGGTACTGGCAGGCATGGTGGGCACCATGACCCACGGCCTGGTGGATACCCTCTGGTTTCGCCCGCAGGTGCAACTGCTGTGGTGGTTTAGCGTGGCGCTGGTTTGCCAAACCTACGCTTCCAAGTCATCCCCGTAGAGTTTGTCCAACTGCTGGCGGGCTTCCTCTAAATTCACAGACCGCACCACCAGCAGGGGTTCGTCCAGCGGGTTGCCCGCGGCATCGAAAAGTTCCGGGTGGGACGCCGGCCGCTGCGGGGGATACTGGGACTCTATGCTGAGATGGATCAGGCTCCGCAACAGATTGCCCAAGGCCAAGACCGCCAGAATTGTAAACAGCACAACGTAAAGCAGATGTAATATCATGGGACTAACCGGTGCCGAAGTTATGGATGGGGATGAGTACGGTTTTGTAAACGCAAGCGCCAACATTCGAGGACCAGCCGGTGCCAACCCATTAACACGGTGGTGTCCACACCCACACCTGTACTGACAAGCAGGGTGTGGGCGGCCTGGACTTCCGCTTCCGCCTGGGTGATCTGGGCCAGCAGGGCTTCGCGTTGCTGGGCTTCCAAAAAGGGGAGACTTTCCCCCGCCAACATCTGACGGGCTTGACTAAACCAGTACAGGAAGTCCTCAAGCAGAGGCTCCAGCAGCGATTTTACTATGGGAGAATGGGGGGAGGTCATAATTGGTTTATCAACACAGGATTTACTTCTCCCTACAATCTTAAGTCTTTTTACACTTCTTAACAATAGGGGGAGGGGACGCCAGGGCGGGGGGTGGCCCTATGGCATAATAGGAACGGCGTTGGGATGGGTTGTATGGCAGAGCCAGGGGTGGCGGCGTTGTCCCGCTACGAGTGTCGCGCCTGTGGTTATATTTATGAGCCGGAGCAGGGGCAGCCGGAAAAGGGGATTCCGCCGGGGACGGCGTTTGCGGATTTGCCGGTGGATTGGCGCTGTCCGGTGTGTGGGGTAAAAAAAGCGGCGTTTGTCAACATTGGCACCAAAGCCGTGCCGGGGTTTCCCGAAAATTACCGCTATGGTATCGGGGTCAATCGGCTGACGCCGGGGCAAAAAAGTTTGTTGATTTTTGGCGGGTTGGTATTGGGGTTTTTGTTTTTGATGAGTTTTTATGGGGTGAAGTAGGGGCCTATGGGGCGGTGGTTGGTGGCCTTGTTGTGTGTGGTGTTGTTGGGGTGTAGTCGGGGGCCGGCGGCGACGACGGTTCATCCTTGGGAGTTGGTGCCGCTGCCGACGAAAGCGACGTTGATGGACATTGCCTTTGACCCGGCGGATTTGTCCCATGGTTGGTTGGTGGGGACGGAAGGGACGCTGTTAGAGAGCCGGGATGGGGGCAAAAGCTGGGTGTTGCGGCCGTTGGATTTGGGGGGGCTGTACCGGCTGACGGCGGTGAGTATGCGCAACGGGGAGGGTTGGGTGGTGGGCAAACCGCCTTTGTTGTTGCATACGACGGATGGGGGGCGGTCCTGGGTGCGGATTCCTCTGAGTGAGCAGTTGCCGGGGGTGCCGATTGCGATTACGGCGCTGGGGGAAGGGGCGGCAGAAATGACGACGGATTTGGGGGCGATTTACCGCACGACGGATGGGGGCAAAACCTGGCAGGCGCAGGTGGAACGGGCGTTGGGGGCGGCGCGGGATTTAGACCGGGACAGCCGGGGGCGTTATATGGCGGTCTCGTCCAAGGGCAATTTTTATTCCACTTGGGAGCCGGGGCAGTCGGCCTGGGTGCAGCACAACCGGGAGAGTTCCCGGCGGGTGCAGAGCATGGGGTTTACGCCTGATGGGGGCTTGTGGATGTTGAGCCAGGCGGGGGAGTTGCGTTTTAACCCGGATGGGCAGGAGGGGCACTGGAGCAAACCGCTGCAACCGGAGGGGAATGTGGGGTTGCTGGGCATTGGGTTGCTGGATATGGCCTACCGTTCTCCCCAGGAAATCTGGGTAGCAGGCGGCAGTGGCACCTTGTTGGTGAGTTTTGACGGGGGGCAAACCTGGCAGCAGGACAAGGCGGTGGCCGATATTCCGGCGAATTTCTACCGGATTGTGTTTTTCACGCCGGAGCAGGGGTTTATTTTGGGGAATCAGGGCGTCTTGCTGCGCTACCGGGGGGCGTAGGTGCGGCGGGCGGAACCCGGTTTACCCTTTATTCCCCCCTACTATCAGCCCTGGGTGCGTTGGGTGATTCAGGTGCTGTTGCCCTGGTGGTTGCGTCGCCGGTTGCACATTACCCAGGTGCGGGTGGAGGGCGCGAGGGCGTTGGTGCCCTGGTACCAGGCGTTGCAGCAGAATCAGGCGCGGGTGTTGTTGGCGTTTCGCCATCCCACGCTGGATGACCCTTATGTGATGTTCTATCTGCTTGCTTACGCAGTACCGGCGGCGGCGCGGGCGCTGGGGGTCAAGCTCCGGTTGCCGGTGCACAACTATTTTGTCTATGACCGGGGGATTCCCCTGTGGGCGGGGCGGTGGGTGGGCTGGCTGTTTTCCCGCTTGGGGGGGATTCCCATTCAGCGGGGGCGGATGGACCGGCTGGCAATTAAAACGATTCGGGAGGTGTTGGTCCGGGGAGAAATGCCGTTGACGGTGGCGCCGGAGGGGGGCATCAACGGCCAGAGTGAGCGGGTGGCGCCTTTGGAGCCGGGGGTGGTGCAGATGGGGTTTTGGTGTTTGGAGGATTTGGCCAAACAGGGGCAGGAAATGCCGGTGGTGGTGATTCCCATCGGCATTCAGTACGGGTATGTGCATCCCCCCTGGGCAAAGGTGGGCGAACTGCTAACACGGATGGAAACCCTGGGTGGGTTGCCGGTGCCCAAGGAGGTTCCCGGGACCACAGAGCAGCACGCATGGCTTTATGGGCGTTGGTTGCGTTTGGTGGATGCGCTGTTGACCGAAATGACGGACTTCTACGCCCGGTTTTACCATTGTCCGCCCCCCAGTTTGCCCCCGGCGGTGGCTGAACGGGTACAGACACAGTTGGCACATTTACAGGATAGGGCTTTGCAGGTGGCGGAGGCGTTTTTTGGGGTGGCGGGGGAAGGGACGCCGATTGAGCGATGCCGCCGCTTGGAAGCCATCGGTCGGGATTGGCTCTACCGCCAGGATTGGCCTGACCTGTCTCCCCTGGCCCGCCATTTGGCCGACCAACTGGCTCAGGAAACGGCTGGGCGGCTGTGGCATATGCAGTTGGTGGAACGGCTGACCAGTGTGGCGGTGGATTATGTGCAAGAAAAGCGCTCAGCCGACCGTTTGGCCGAAGTGACATTGATGCTTTGGTCGGTGGTGAACCACCTCCAGGGCAAGGAGCAGCCTGTGCATCTGGGAGAACGCTGGGTGGCGGTGCGGGTGGGGGAACCCATCCGGCTGAATGACTCTTGGGAAACCTATCGCCGTAACCGTAAGTCTGCCCGGGAGGTGGTCAATCAGGTTACGGCACTGTTGGCCGCCCGGTTGCAGGGGTTGATCCAGACGTAATTCCGGCCAGGGCCGACTTTTTCGCCACCAGCAACCACAACTGTCCCGGTTGTTTCATCAAACCCGCCCGCAGTTCCGCCGTTGCCCCCTGTCCCCAGAAAATATCGCCCCGCCCATGCCCGACGATGGCGCTACCTGTATCCTGCACCAGCATAAACCGGGTCAAGGGGCGCCAGGATTGGGCGGTCACCGGATAGGTTGTACGCACAAACGCCAGCCCGCCCTTGGGAACCAAATGCTGATCCATGGCCAGGGAACGTCCCGCCGTCAGGGGTTGACCGAGGGCACCGCCGGGAGCTTGGTCTTGGGGAGCAAAAAACACATAGCGGGGGTTGTGGGCAAAAACCCGTGGTATTTCCTGGGGATGTTGGCGGAGATAGGCCTTGATGGCGGGCATGGACACAGTTTCCGGAGTAAACACGCCCTCCTGCACGAGCAATTGCCCAATCGAGCGATAGGGCTGGTTGTTGTGTCCTGCAAACCCCACCCACTGCCTGTGCCCATCGGGAAACACCAACAGCCCCGAACCCTGCACCTGCAAAAAGAAATGCTCAATCGGGTCCACGTAAGCCAAGATAGGCGCCCGTCCTGCCAAGGCTCCCTGTTGGATTTCCGTGCGGCTTGCCTGCGTCGCTCCCGGATAACCATGCACCGGTGTATGCCATATCCCCTCGGGTTGACGGCGGGCAGGGATTTCTGGTTGGTAGTAACCGGTAAAAAAGGCTGCCCCCTGGTCATTCTGGCTGGCAAACACGGTAAACTGCTCCGCCAATACCTGCTGCCGTTGCGCCGGTGGCAACCCCATCACCCGCTGGAAGAGCCGCAACGAAGCCTGCATTTCCTGGGGACTGTACTGCTCCCTGCCGTAGGTAAACCGCGTCGCCGGATGCACCTGTTGATAGTAGTGCAGGGAGCGTTGGATGGCCTGGTTCAAGGACGCCCGTGTGCCATCATCCTGCCAGCGTAATCGTGCCACCTGCGCCGCCGTCAGAGGGACAAGCTGGCCTTGCGCCCCTACATGCCTAGCCAACAGAAACCACATCCCGGTTCCCAGTGCCCAATGTTTCATGACGCGATTCGTGTCTTGATAACCACAACCATTAAAAAAATACTTTACTTTTTATGTCTTGTTGAGGTAGTTCCGGGGTACTCAGATGGCCAGGTAACCCGATAAGAAATGGGAACTTGAGCTGTGTCCCGACGATTGCTAGACTGGCAATAAACCCTTGTCAAGAAACAACTATGGTGAGGCATACATCAGAAGCAATTGTGAATCGGCAGTATCAAGTGCGCATCGGCCAATACATTGGCGATGGCTGGCAAATTTTTACCACTAATGCGGGGGGATACATTGGCTTTCTATTACTTTCGGGATTCATTAATTTTATTTTTAATGTAATCCCCGAAGTTGTGGCTACTATAATTGGTATCGTTATATCTTGGCTACTTCAAGCTGGGAACTACTTTGTGGGTTTTAAGATTATGCATGAGCAACGACCGGAGTTTGAAAGTTTTTTTAATGGCTTCAAGGGCAATTATTTTCTACCTATCATTCTAACTAATTTAGTTTCGGGGTTGATTATCAATCTCTTTGACATACCAGCAATCTTTTTCTTCATAGTTGCTTCTCTTCCATGGATTCAAAGTTTTCTAAGAGAGGTCAATGCCCAAGCTGCTGAACTCGATCCAGACATTGAGAAACTTCTGGAATTGCTAGAGCAACTACCGCCGGTTCCTGATAAATTGCAACTTATTTTGGTTTTACTAGGTCTGGTTTTGTTGCTAGTGGGGCTGTATTTTACTATTTCCTATACCTTTGCCATTCCCTTAGTGGTGGAGCACAAATTTGACTTTTGGTCGGCAATGGAAACCAGCCGCCGCCTGATCTCCCGAAATTGGTTCAGTTTTTTTCTGTTTAGTCTCACTATTCTTCTTATCAATGTCCTGGGGCTGTGTTTATGTTGCGTAGGACTGCTGGTGACTGCGCCTTTAAGTACCTGTATGATTGTGGCGGCGTATCGGGATATTATTGGTTTAAACCCCAGTAATAGCCATTATTCTTGACTGTCTAAGCCACTTCTTTTTGGGCAAATGTAAATCTGTAGGTGACAGCCATGCTATTCAAAATCCTGGTTGTTTTACATACTTTGGGAGCTACGGTTTGGACCGGCGGACACCTAGTCTTGGCGGCGACGGTCTTGCCCCAGGCGTTACGCAACCACGACCCAGAGCGCCTTCATCAGTTTGAAGAACACTTTGAAGGATTCGGACTAGCCGCCCTGCTGCTCCAAGTCATCACTGGCGGGTGGCTTACCTGGATTTACTTCCCTGGTTTGCAAAACTTGTGGGCATTTGACTCCTTTTTATCTCGCTACATCCTCATCAAATTGGGCCTATTAGGCGCAACACTTGCCCTGGCCATCCATGCGCGTTTTTTTCTCATTCCCAAACTCACTCCATCAAATCTCAAGGCGCTGGCTTATCACATTGTCGGTGTAACCATCTTGGCCGTTTTGTTGGTGGTTTTTGGAGCAGGCATTCGTGTGGGCGGTTTCTCCTAGCCATATCGCAAACGATACTTGACCCTGAATTCTGAACATCTCCGCCGTGTATCGGAACCGGTCGGCAAGCCAAGTTCATAAGGAACGTACCACGCCAAGGAAATGGAATTTATAGTCATTTCAAACAAGTTTGCGACATTCGCCTTTACCGGTAAACCCTGTTCTAGAAGGGGATACAGTGATTACCAGTGCCTCAAAGTGTTGCATTTTCTTGTGAAACGACTATAATTCCGTTTTCACAAAAATTCTACTTCTTCATAGAGCCTCTAATGAACTTATAACCCCCAATACGAGTTACAGATAGCGCACGAGCTGTATTTTTGCTCCTTGTATTTCCGGCAATGACTGTAAACTTTTTCCCCATGTCAACTCTGGGCAACCCTCCGCTCCATACCCTTGCTATACAGCCACAATTTTTTGCCATAACTCCCATCAGGTTGTATCCTGTAATAATGCAAGAGACGGTAGTTCACATGAGTTAAATTGTTGATAGGAATGTTATGGTTCATCGGGGCAGAATTCGCTCCAGAACTCTAAATAATTGTACCATCAGGAATCGTGGCATTTTTGATAATGACCACAATCCCACTGCGGATATAAAAACCTAGGCTTTCCCGGTCTGCTTCCTGCACCCAATCTTTATTGATAATCTGCACCTCTCTACCGATGCGGGCATTTTTATCCACAATCGAGCGGCGAATCACCGTATTCTCGCCAATCCCCACAGGAATATGATTCTGCTGGGGTTCTGGGAATCGTTGCTCGTAGGGTTCATAAAAGTCTGCTCCCATCAGCAACGTATCTTCAATGACACAGCCCGACTGAATCCGGGAGCGCACCCCCAACACCGAATGCCGCACCCGACATTGTTTCAAAATACAGCCATCGCTGACCAGGGACTCACTAATCTCACAATCCAGTAATTTGGAAGGGGGTAAATAGCGGGGACGGGTGTAAATGGGCGCCTTTTCATCGTAGAAACTAAAGGGGGGATTCGGCTGTTTGGTTAGGGCCAAATTGGCTTCATAAAACGATTCAATCGTCCCAATATCCTCCCAATAGTCGTTGAATAAATACACCTGAATTTTATAGTCTTTGATGGCCGCCGGAATCACCTCTTTACCGAAATCGGTGCGG
>NZ_JBRCEP010000039.1:0-26090 GCF_053491055.1 Gloeomargarita sp. | reverse complement strand
ACCCGTAGACGCTTGGAGCAGGCTGAAGCCGAGTTGCAGCGCTTGCAGCTCGAATTATCCCGTCTTACAGCCGGTAAGGGTGGGAGTTCCGTTTAAGTTGCTCGCTATGGCAGTAGCCTTGGGGATGGTTGGTTGCGGGTTGCCTGATCTCGGGATTATGCTTTCCTGGGTATAGGACCCCCGACTGCCCGACTGGCTAGGCAGTATGCTCGGGGAGTCCATCTATCTATGTTACGGACTGGCTAAGTTATTCTGATGGGTTAATATGGTTCTTTTTCCATATAGGTCTGCTTGGTTCAATTGACCAAACTACATCAAAAATATATCTTTTTTCACCCTCTTTTTCCTCTGTAATAAAACTTTCCTTTTGTATTTCTCTTGCTAGTTCTTGCATTTCTTCTTTTTCACCGTAGGCAAATGCTTCTGGGTGGCACTTCGTGAAACAGCTCTTATATTTCTCCTCTCGGAATTCATCCTGCTTTTGACCGCTACTTTTTTTCAGGTTTTCCGGCGTATCTGTCAAAAAAAATTTTGTAATTGGTGTGGTAGACATTCCTATCCAGGTCTCTTTGGTTTCTAAATCTTCATGGCATTGCGGGTTTAAGCTCTCTAACCGCTTCTTGCATACGTTCCGGTAGCATACGACATGCAGTTGGTAGTTACTCATTGGTTTGTACCCCCTGTTCTTCCTTATCCTTATATTATTATTGCACTTTTTTACCTTACTATAACAACCCTTCCCCTTTGCATACCGATGATGCAGTTCCTCAATAGTTAATAAATATTTCATTTTTTATGAACATTAGGGCAGTTTTCCGGAACTCTTTGATGTTGATTCCCTTGATTTTTTCTGTTTTTATCGTATATTCCTCTACACCTGGGTTGATTGCTATCTGCATGGCCATGTTGTTCATATATTTCATAGTGTCAACTTGTTTTTTAGCTTCCCAACATTCCTCTCTGTTCCCTAAACATTTTTGTAATCTTTTATTAAGATTGTAGATTGGGAAGTATTCTGCTTGTTCTGGTTCAATAAAAATGCATTTTCTGTGTGGGTAGAACGACCCAACAGAACAGAAGTTGAAACATATATATATATCTTTTTCGACAAGGAGTTCAGGCTGCTCCTGGCTTAGCCACCGCTCCCCATCATTCCTTAGAAAGATATAGTACCCCGGTACATTTTTTTCTATCATTACTCGGAGAATCGCAAACCCTCCATCCTTCTCCGCATCCCATACGTTTGGTTCGGTAACCCAATGATCTCCGCTTCTTTTGATGATGTAGCTCTTTTCCTCCTTATTGTTGATATTTATACAGTAGCATACACTCGAATCTCTGATTTCATCCCTTATCCAGACGTGAAAGTTGCCGTGTTTATCGAACTCTCCAGGTAAATCCGCTAAGTTTTCCTCAATCCACCTTTTCTCTTTCCTAGAATTGTATTTTTTGCATCCGCTTGCCTTTATTAGCTTGTTTTCAACCTCCTCGATTAGGAGGCTGTCTTCGTATAATACCGGGACTTCTTTCGTTTGCACTTCACCCTCTCCAACTCTTCCCTTCCTAAGGCAGAATCTCTTCCGCTTCCTTTAAACTATCATAACTCTTGTCTTGCTTCCTAGACAACTCCCAAAATCAATCTTGATGGTTTATGGTTTGTGGCTTCATTTTCTCTGTTGTAAAACTCTCATATCACCCTCCCCTAAAAGTACCCTACTAAATCTGTTCTTCTCCCTGGTATACCTTTCCTCTCTTCTCCTGGTATACTTCCTTGTAAACCTTGCTCATTCTTTGCTGCGTCTCCCCTATTCTTCTCGTTTCATATATAGAACTAACATCATAATCCCTTTCTGGTACTCTCCTTGCAATGCTGCTATCCCTCTTGAGAGTTTCTCTCCCCACTCGTTGGGGAACCCAATAAATTGGAAACTTGGTGAAGTTTGGACATTGGAGCAAATTGGGGTGGCTCCCCACTCGTTGGGGAACCCAATAAATTGGAAACTTTAAAAGCTATGTTGGTTGGGGTCAGGCATTTCTTCTCCCCACTCGTTGGGGAACCCAATAAATTGGAAACATTTGTAGTATCATTTGTAGTGGTAGTATCAGTAGTACTCCCCACTCGCTGGGGAACCCAATAAATTGGAAAATAAATTGGAAAATAAATTGGACAAGAAAAATTAAGCCAACACGCTAGCTTCCACCAACCACCACAGTTCTCCGGCTTGCGGGCGGATCAAAGCGGCAGGAAAGCGCTCACCGTTGGCTGGGCCGGTCATGACCTGGCTGTAGGCCGGAGCTTTGTTGGCTCCCGCCACCAAAAAGACCACACACCGCCCGCAGTTCAAGGTGGGAATGGTGAGGGTCAGCCGGGGTTCTTCCCCTTTCTGCCCAACCGTGACAATCCGGTCACACACCTGCAAGGCCGCCGTGTGGGGAAACAGGGACGCCGTGTGCCCATCCTCCCCCATGCCCAGCAAAATGACGTCGAAAACCGGAAACTCTCCCGGTTGCAGACCAAAAAACGCCTGCAACTCCTGCTCGTAGGCTGCGGCTGCCGCTTCCGGGGTCAGGGGCACCGTGGGCATAGGATGAAGGTTGCCTGCGGGGATGGGTACGTGATCAAGCCAAGTTTCCCGCGCCATGCGGTAATTGCTCTCCGGGTGGTCGTGGGGCACAAACCGCTCATCCCCCCAGAAAATGTGAATGTGCTGCCACGGCCAGGATTGGGTGGCAATCTGTTGGTACAAACGCCTGGGCGTATTTCCCCCGGCCAACACCAGCGTGGCGCGCCCCTGTTGCTCAATTGCCGCCAATACCCGTTTGTGTACCAGCAACAGGGCCTGGGCGGTCAGCGCCTCCATATCGGGGCAAATGACTTGGTTAACGTGACTCATCACCGGCTAAGGCACAATGGCAATCGACAACCCACAACCAACCTGGGGCAACACCTGTGAACATCATACTGGAGAACATCCACAAAGCCTATGGGCGGCGCACAGTGGTGCGGGATGTGAGTTTGACCATTGGGCAGGGAGAAGTGGTGGGACTCCTTGGCCCCAACGGAGCAGGCAAAACCACCATGTTTTACATCATTGTCGGCATGGAACGCCCGGATTTGGGGGTGGTTCGCCTAGAAAGCCAAGACATTACCCCCTGGCCGATGCACCGCCGCGCCCGCTTGGGAATCAGCTACCTGGCGCAGGAAGCCAGCATCTTTCGCCATTTGACCATTCAGGAAAACCTCCTGCTGGTTTTACAAGAAACGGGCGTACCCCCCCTGGAGCGCCCGGCCTATGTGCGGAAATTGCTGCGGGAATTTCGCCTGGAAGCCGTAGCCCAGACCCCAGGGGGACAGGTTTCCGGGGGCGAACGACGGCGCGCCGAAATTGCCCGTGCCCTGGCGGCCCGTCCCCAATTTCTGCTTTTGGATGAACCCTTTGCAGGCGTAGACCCCATCGCCGTCCAGGAATTGCAGGCGCTAATTCGCCACCTGCGCCGCCATCAACTGGGCATTTTGATCACCGACCACAACGTCCGGGACACCCTGGCGATTACCGACCGCGCCTACATTCTCCACAACGGTTCTACCCTGGCAGCCGGAACCGCCGACGAACTCTACCGCAATCCCGCCGTGCAAAAGTACTTTCTGGGCAGCCACTACCAACCCTGAGCGCCCCCTTACCAAAATCGCCGCGTCACCCCGTACAATAAACTACATCGCAAGGGATTAATGGGAACGGCACCGTGATCACCCTGAGTTTGATGAACCCCACTCAAGGCACCTCGATTCGGGACTGGCATTTTACCGATGAACAGGTCATCCGCATCGGACGTGCTCCGGACAACGAGGTCGTTCTCCTGAGTTCCGTGGTCTCACGCCATCACGTGGAACTGCGCCGTGAGGACGACCATTGGCAACTCTACAGCCTGGGTGCCAACGGCACCTTCCTTGATGGGGAACAGGTGGTGGATCAGGCCAAACTCACCGACGGCGCCACCATCCGTCTGGCCGTTTCGGGACCCGTCATCCGGGTAAAAATTGACAATTCCTGAGCCAGACGTTCTATCATAAACCATTACAGGTATTTTCAGGAGCGGAACCATTTCTGAACACCTACCCTTGACCGTAAGCCTGCGGGGCACCCGGGAGGTGCACCAGACCCATCAGGTATTCCGCCTGACGGGGATGTTGGATGCGTTCTCGGAACCCAACATACGGAAAGTGTTACAGCAGGCGGTGGAAACCGGCCCCAAACAAATCATTCTCGACCTCAGCAAGATTGAATTTATTGACAGTTCCGGGTTGGGGGTGTTGGTGCAAACCGCCAAGCAACTCCAAGCCATGCAGGGCCAGTTGCACATCGTCACCAATCCCCGCGTCACCCAGGCGGTGAAATTGGTGCGGCTCGAACAATTTTTGTCCCTGCAACCTTCGTTGGAAGCGGCCTTGGCAGCCGTTGGCGCCACCTCCTAACGCCCCACTACGGGTTCCCAGCCCAGCGGTGCGAGGGCTTGGTTGCGCCGCAGGGGACGGGTGACCAATTCCAAAATCGCCCGTGCTCCCCCAAACCCATGAATTTGGGCAAAGGTGAATTCCACCGACCATTTGGTGGTGATCCCCCGCGCTTCTAAGGGATTGGCGTGCGCCATGCCGGTAATCACCAAATCCGGTTGCAGGGCGTAGATGCGCTGAATTTGCTGGTAGTTGTCCGGTTTTTCCACAATCCGCGGCAGCGGGGCATGCATCTCCCGGCAGGTTTGCTCTAAAAGCGCCAATTCTGCTGCCTGGTAGCGTTTGTCCAGGTAGGGAATGCCGATTTCCAATACCCGCATGCCACAGCGGATCAAAAAGCGCGCCAGGGAAATTTCCAGCAAATTATCCCCCATAAAAAACACCGATTTACCGCGAATCAAGTCCAGATAAGGGGCTAAATGGTCCCAGATTTGGGCTTCCCGTTCTGCCAACCCTTGGGCCGGTTTCCCCAGCGCCTGACAAATGGTTTCCACCCACGCGCGGGTGCCATCGGGGCCAATGGGAAACGGCGCCCCAATCAGTCGGCATTTGCGCCGCCGCACCAAGGTCGTGGCCGTGCGGGATAAAAAGGGATTGACCCCACACACATAGGCCCCTGGCGGCAATACCGGCAATTCCGTATAACGCTTGGCAGGCAACCAACCGGACACCACAATCCCCTGTTTTTCTAGCTCTAGGGTCAACTGCGTCACCACCGGGTCGGGCAGGGAACCAAACAGGATTAACGGCGGGTGGTCACCAGCCGGTACATCCGCTTTTTGCTTGGGAAAAGACAGCCATCTGGGCAGAGTGGATTCGGGCTTTTCTGGACTGGATAACCGCTCAGGACACCGCTGCGCCATGGCCGCCAAAACCGTATCTTCCCCCTGGGTAAACGCATAGTCCAAACCATTGGCCCGCGCCACCACAATGGGAATGCCAATTTCTGCTTCCAATTTGGGCGCCAACCCCTCCAGGTCCATCTTGATAATTTCCGTCGTACAGGTGCCAATCCACACAATCACACTGGGGTTGCGGTCCCGCTTAATTTGCAAACACAGCCGTTTCAATTCCTCGTAATCATTGAGTTGCGCCGCAATATCCCCCTCTTCCAACTCTGCCATCGCATAGCGGGGTTCGGCAAAAATCATCACCCCCATCGCATTCTGCAGGAAATAACCACAGGTTTTCGTCCCAATCACCAAAAAGAAACTATCTTCAATTTTCTGGTACAACCAGGACACACAACTAATCGGGCAAAAGGTGTGGTAATTGCCGGTCTCACAGTCAAAGCTAAGGGCACTGGGTTGCGTGATGCTGGTCATGGTGTTTGCCTCCAAAAGGTTAAAAAGATGTGGCACCGGGTGGCGGTGTGGTTTCCGTGGATTCCGGTAACTGCGCAACCGGTTTTTGCAATTCTTTGAAGGGGTCAAAATTCAAATCCAAAGCATCAATAATTGCATCGGGATTCCCCTGGCTCAGTTTGAAAAAGGTGGGCAATATATCCAGGAGTTGGGGTGCGGCCATGGTAATCACACCGAGGATTAACCCAGCATCCGGGCGGCGGCCATTGTCCGGAGTTTTGAACCCCCGTTGCCGCAGATAAACCTCCAACCAAGGCCGGTGGTTCCGCACATATTCCAACCAGCTATTGCGCAAAGTTGCCTTAAATTCTTCAAACGTCGCCATCTGGGTTCTCCCATGCCTACAGCCTTAGCTTAAACCATCAGGAGTTCCCCCTGGGGTTGGGTAGGCATCTGGCAGTAAAAATCAGAGAGTAAACGGAATAATTCCCGATCCGGAGCATCCTGGGGCACGACGCCTTCCGGGCGGGCTAAAATTTGGTCGGCAATGTTGAGGTAATAATCACAGATGGGTTGCAAATGGGGGTCAGTTTCGGCCATTTCAAAAATGGTTTTCCCCTTCACCCGCGAGATGCGAATATCATCCAGCAAAGGCAACACTTCTAATACCGGCATGGGTACGGCGGCAGTGTATTTATCAATCAAATCCCGTTTGTTGGTGCGATTGCCAATTAAACCCGCCAAACGCAGGGGATGGGTACGGGCCTTTTCGCGCACAGAAGCGACAATGCGATTGGCCGCAAACAGAGCATCAAAGCCATTGTCTGTGACAATTAAACAGTAATCGGCGTAGTTTAACGGGGCAGCAAAACCACCGCAGACCACATCGCCCAGCACATCAAACACAATCACATCGTATTCATCAAACGCATTTAATTCCTTGAGCAATTTGACGGTTTCCCCCACCACATAACCGCCGCAGCCGGCCCCGGCCGGTGGGCCACCCGCCTCCACACAATGTACCCCCCCATAGCCCTCATAGATGACATCCTCCGGCCAAACATCTTCGTAGTGATAATCCTTCTCTTTGAGGGTGTCAATAATGGTGGGAATTAAAAATCCAGTCAAGGTAAAGGTGCTGTCGTGTTTGGGGTCACAGCCAATTTGCAACACTTTTTTCCCCCGCCGGGCCAGCGCTACGGAAATGTTGCAACTGGTGGTGGACTTGCCAATGCCACCTTTGCCGTACACTGCAATTTTCATGCCACCCTCCTGGTCTTACGTCTGGTTTCATTATCCCCGCTTTTTCCCCCACACCCGCCATTTGTAAATCATTTGCTGTTAAGGTTTACGTAGCGAAATGTTTATTCGTAAAGGAAAGCATCAGGGAGTGTGGCATCACCCAGCTTCCCAACAAAACCGTCTTGATGCCATCAGCAATTGTACCTATCACCAATCAAGCACCTGCCCATAAAAACTCATTGGGGAATTTCAGGCCAAGGAACCTATAAATTTGCCATTGCCTCAGCAAAGTTTATGTAAAGTTGGTAGTGCTACGTAATGCTCAAGAAAATGGTAACCAGGACTCTCGGCTTTGCCTTTCTAGGGAGAAGCAGCAGGGATGAATGGTGGATGAACCATTGCGCAAATACCCATAAAACAGGACTTGGCGGGAATTAATGACCGAGAACTTAGAGAGCCTATTGTCGGGAATGGCATTCACTTCTTGGGGAAGGCATAACCCTGATTGTAATAAAATTGTAATAACAAGCAATTACTTGGATAGCCCTCAGTTTATGGATTATTAAAATTGCTGCTCTCTGCCCGCGCTGCGATCAACACCCGTGCCGCCTGTTGCAACCCCTGATATTCCGTGTCCGTGAGGGGAAGCGGCACCACCCGGCTGACCCCTTGCCGGTTGACCACCGCCAACAAACTGAGATAGACAGCGCCCAAATCGTAATACCCCTGCGCCAGACAACTGACGGGCATAACCCGGTGCTGATGCCCCAAAATGGCTGCCACCAGATGGTCCACCGCCAGGGCAATGCCATAACTGGTACTGCCTTTGCGCCGAATCACCTCCTGTCCCGCCCGCAACACCTGCCCCCACAACCGCTGCCGGTCAGCTTCGGGAATGTCCCAGGGAGCCCCCCCCACCGTCACCCGACTCCACAGGGGCACCGCCTGCTCCCCGTGTTCCCCCAGCACCGGCGCATACACACTCCCCGGCGCAACCCCCAATTCCTGGGCCAGCAGGGTTTGCCAGCGCGCCATATCCAGCAAGGTGCCCGAACCCACCACCCGCTCCGGGGGCAAGCCTGACCATTTCCAGGCGTAATAGCTCAGCACATCCACCGGATTGCTGACCACCACCCAGACGGCTGCCGCACACACCTGCTTTAATTCCCCAACAATCTCCCGCAGAATGGCCGCATTTTTTTGCAACAACGCCAAACGACTTTGCTGGGGTTCCCGCCGCGCCCCCGCCGCAATCACCACCACCTGCGCGCCCACCGCATCCCCATACCCACCCGCTTGTACCCGCATGGGTTCCAAAAACGGTAGCCCGTGTTGCACATCCAGGGCTTCCCCCACCGCCCGCTCCCGGTCGGCATCAATCAACACCAATTCATCCACCCGCTGGCGTAGGCACAGGGTCACGGCACAGGCCATGCCCACCTGACCCGTGCCCACAATCACCACCTTGCGCCCGGCTCCCTGACCGTGGGGCATCAACCACCCCCTGCCTAAACGGTGGCCTTGGAACTGGGGGCCACAGCTTCCTCGCCGGGGCGCACCCGCCGGGGTTGGAGCGCCGATTCGACGGCGTAGATTTCCACATGGCTAAAGAGGGTGGTGACAAAGGCAAACAATAAAAAAGGCAACGACAGCACCAAAATTAACCCCACGGCAGCCAGGGCAAACACGGGACTGGTTGACAAAAACGACAGAGACACCGCCAGACTCAGGAAAATCACCACCAACCAGGCAATCACCTGGCCGTAGATGTCCCCAAACGTCAACGTACAGACAAAACGATAGCGGCTGATCTTCTCCACAGCAGTCACCTCAAAAACACGTATCTAAAACGTAACAAAGCCCAGCCAGGCTCGCCCGATGTTTGCCCCAAATTTTTATATCCTGCTAAAAAGCGCAATCAATCGTAATTTGTTGCCGACGGTTGGGAAATACCGCCGGTGCGCAGCGTCACCCGCAGTTGGTTGAAATACTGCAACCCCACGACCGTCCGCGGCGTTTGGCTGGCCTGTTCCCCAACGACTGTGGTATTGCCGGTGTTGGCTTGCGGCTCTGGCTGGGCGTGGCAGGGGGCTGCTGGGGCCGCCTGCCCCGTTTCGCCGCAGAGAGAACCGGGGGCAATCACCTGACCTGGGGCAATGGTGGTGTTGTACACCGTACTGGTCGCCCCGATACAGGCTTGCGCCCCCACCCGCACCGTCCCAATCAGCAGCACCCCTGCCCCGACAATCACCCCCGGTTCCAACACAATGCCTTCCCCGTGGGCGTGCACAATCGTCCCCAAACCCAAACACACCCCGGCGGCCACCCGAATCCGGCTGCCGGGATTGGCAATCAGACAGACGCCCGGCGCCACAACCGCCTGGGGGTCAAGTTGCACCTCCCCCTGGATGTGGGTCGGATGCACTGGGGCAGGGATGGTCAGCACGTTAGGGTCGTTGAATGATGTGCTCGAATACCCGGCGTTTGGCTTTGGGGTCAATGCCCAACAGACGCACGTATTCTCCCTGGTAATTCCGCAGCACCTCTGCCAGGGCAGACAGCACCTCCCCCTCCCGTTGGCTGGCAGGTAGGGGGCACCCCAACCAGGAACCCGTCTTGAACCGACGACTATCGGCGTGTTCCGCCCCTACCCGATACCCCTGCGCCAACAACTGCCGCACCTGCGCCACCACCGCACCGTCTAACCCGCTCGGGGGAGGGGTCGTGGGGGCACTGCCAGCGGCTGGGCCAGCACTTTGCACCGGTGGGGTCACCCCGGCGGGCCGCTGAATGATCTGCTCGCTCACCCGCCGCTTGGATTGCGGGTCAACGGCAATCAACCGCACATAATGCCCTGGCGATTCCTGCAACAGCGCCTCAATCGCCGCCACCACCTCATACGCATTGCGGGACGTGGGCAAACCCACACTCAGCCAGGAACTGGTCTTGAACCGGCGTGGGTCGGCCACCTCGGCCCCAACCCGATAGCCTTGGCCCAACCACTGCCGCACCTGTTGCGCCACCTCAGGCGCCAAGGAACTGTTGGTCACCTGCCCCGTCGGCGCCGACTCAGACCGCTGGATGGGAATAGAAGTGGGTGCTACCGCCGTCAGCCGGTCGCCAGGCCGTTGGATCACCTGCTCACCCACCCGACGTTTTCCCTTCGGGTCAATCCCCAACAGCCGCACGTATTCCCCCTCATGCTCCTGCAAACAAGCCTCCAGCGCCGGGAGCACCTCCGCCAACTCCGTCGCCGCAATCGGAGCACAACTGCGCCAAGAACCCGTCTTGAACCGGCGTTCATCCGCGTGCTCCGTGCCGATCCGATACCCCTGCTGCAACCACTGCCGCACCTGCTCCACCACCTGGGGCGCCAAACGGGTACGCACCCCATACCCATTGCGCCCCTGCCCCGCGGCCGCCTCCTGACGCACCGACGTCAGACATTCAATATCCTCAGCGCAGCGATACCCCGCCCGCAAGGCATCGTTGATCCCCACCACATGCTGGGCAAAGGCCATATCCTCCGGTCGCACCGGCGGCAACCGGTCGGCCTGCTGCTGCGTGGTAATCACCGACCCCGAAGCCACATACCGCCCCGGCGGAATTTCCACATCCTGGATCAGACAGTGCATCATGATGATGCAGCCATCATTCACCCGGGCATTAAACACCGTCGACCGAAAGCCGATAAAGCAATTTTTGCCCACGTAGGCCGGGCCATGCACCAGCACCCCGTGGGTAATCGAACTGTTCTCCCCAATCCAGACCGAATAGGACTGACCATCCTCCCCCGTCACCCGCCCCTGCTCCAGGCCGTGGATGATCACCCCATCCTGCACATTGCTCCTTGCCCCGATATAAAACGGACTGCCCTCATCGGCGCGAATAGACGTCCCCGGCGCAATCAACACCTCCGGCCCAATCCGCACATCCCCAATAATGTTGGAAAACGAATGTACATAGGCCGTCGGGTGAATCTGAGGCTCCGCCAAACTCTTCGACCACGGGGTGGGGGGAGCCGCTGCACTACGCACTGCCATAACCATGCCTCAACGCAACATCAGTAAACTCAAGCCCATCGGGCCTCAACTGCGAGCCTGCGCCCGCTTACTGTACAGCAATTGTCCGGCCACCGTCACCGTATCAATGATGCCAATCACCGCGGCATCCACCGGCAGGGCTTCGCCTCGGTCAATTTTGCGGGCGGCGCTGCCTTGGCTAATGAGCACCCACTCATCCACCCCTGCCCCCACCCGGTCTGCCGCCACTTGGTACTCGGTGGTCACCTGCCCCTGCATATCCACCAACTGCACCAGGAGGAATTTCACCCCCTGGAGCGTCGGTTCCTTCTGGGTACTGACCACCGTGCCTGCCACCCGACCGATCCGCATTAGGGTCGCAGGTACGGACGGACATTGCTGGCATCTTCCCGGAACTGTTGCACCTGCTCCGTGTACCGGATGGGCAACACGTATTCCAGGTTCTCGTGGGGCCGGGCAATGATGTGGTGGGACAACAACTGCCCCCCCGCCACCCGCTTGACCGACTCGATCCCGGCAGCCACCGAAGCCTGCACCTCCGACACATCCCCGCGCACCGTCACCGTCACCCGGCCGCTGCCAATCTTCTCGTAACCCACCAGGGTCACCCTGGCCGCCTTCACCATCGCATCCGCGGCTTCCACCACCGCCGGAAACCCCAGCGTCTCAATCATTCCCACTGCAATCGGCATGAATCACCCTCCTTATCAACGACAACTAACTAAACGCGAAACTGCTCCACCTCAGGGGTGTAGCGAATCGGGAGCACATACTCCAGGTTCTCGTGGGGCCGGGCAATGATGTGGTGGGACAGGACCTCCCCGCCGGCCACCCGTTTTGCCGACTCGATGCCCGCCGACACCGAAGCCTGCACCTCCGACACATCCCCGCGCACAATCACCGTCACCCGGCCACTGCCGATCTTCTCGTAACCCACCAGGGTCACCCTGGCCGCCTTCACCATCGCATCCGCGGCTTCCACCACCGCCGGAAACCCCTTGGTCTCAATCATTCCCACTGCAATCGGCATGAATTCCACTCCTTTGTTGCACGATGTAAAAATTGGGTTACAATTGACAAAAAATGTTTGTCAATCATAAGAAGGGCCATTCGCTCAAACCCGCACAGGGACGGGGGTCGCGAACTTAGCTTGCGTCAATTTTCAGCATAAATCTTTGCCGTCACCCTTGGCAATCATACACCCATGAATGTTTGCGATAGCAGGGATTAGTTTGGCTAATCATTCCCCCAACTCACCTGGGACGGGGATGGCGCTGGAGCAACTGTTTCACCTCGGCAGCATGGTAGGAACTGCGGGTCAAAGGGGAAGCCACCACCTGCACAAAACCCATCCCTTCCCCCACCGTGCGCCACTGGTCAAATTCCGCCGGGGGCACATAGCGGGTCACCGGCAAATGCTTGGGACTCGGTTGCAAATACTGCCCCAGAGTGAGAATATCGCAATCTACTTGCCGCAAATCCTGCATCACCTGCACCACCTCCTCCCAGGTTTCCCCCAAACCCACCATCAAACCCGATTTGGTGTATATTTGGGGGCACCATTCCCGCACCTTGCGTAATAACAATAAACTGCGATGGTAATCGCCCTGGGGACGCACACGTCGGTACAAACGCGGTACAGTTTCCGTATTGTGGTTAAGAACATCCGGCCTGGCGGCGACAATGTGCCGCAACGCCTCCCAATTCCCGCACAGGTCGGGGATCAGGACTTCAATCGTGGTTTCCGGGCAGAGGGTTCTTACGCTGTGAATACATTGGACAAACTGTTGTGCGCCGCCATCTGGCAAGTCATCCCGGTTGACCGAAGTAATCACAACGTGCTGTAAATTCAAGCGTTTGACGGCCTCAGCCAGCCGCTGGGGTTCGGTCGGGTCGGGGGCGGGGGGTTTTTTCACGAAATCAATGTCGCAGTAGGGGCAGGCACGGGTGCAGGCAGGTCCCATGATCAAAAACGTGGCTGTGCCCTGGCTAAAGCATTCGCCGATGTTGGGGCAAGAGGCTTCTTCACAAACCGTATTTAACTGCAAATCGCGCAACAAATGTTTCACATAACCGAACACTGGTCCTTGGCCCAATTTCACTCTCAGCCAGTCCGGTTTACGCACAGAAGGGGACGATTGGGTCATAAAATCAACGTTGCTTTGGTAAGAAGAATTATTGAAATATTAACAGAACGGTTGTGCGATGAGTGGTCATCTCCCCCGCAGGCAACAAAAAATTTTCTCATTAAGCATTCTGTCCAACGTGAATTGATTAACTTTTGTTACAGGGTTCAACAATAGTGAATCCCGTCTGTTCGTAGGGCCTTCAATGACTTTATGACAAAGGATATCGGCCGCGAATTGAGCACCAATTAAACGGTATTTTTGCCCCCTATATCTCCGAGGATAACTATAAATTTTTGCTCTGGTAAATCCTCGACAACTCTCCCTGTTATTCAGCCACTTCTCGAATGGATGTTCCTCCTGCTTGATTTTGTCGCAAATCCAAGGTCATGTCTTGGCATCAGTTTGTCCTCCCATCTCTAGGGTTTGTGTCCTGTCATCATACAAAAAACTTTAAGCCTGTGCTTCTGGAACTTATTTTTTGATATGTTCGTTAAGCTAAATTGAAGATAGCATCTGTTGTCCTGCTACCCATGCCCACTACGGACAATCAACAGTTACTCTGCCTGAGTTTTCACCTGACCCCCACGACCCAAGCCCTTCTAGCGGCGCAGGAATGTCTGGAAGTGCTACCGCTGCCTGTGGCGCAGGTGGTTCCCATCCCCGAAATGCCCCCGGCGGTCATGGGGGTTGCCAACTGGCGGGGTGAGGTGCTGTGGTTGCTGGATTTGGCCTATTGGCTGGGGTTTGGCGCACTTCTGGAACTCTACCCCCAGCAGTTGACATACAATGTCATTATCATCACCCAGGACAAACACCCGTTGGGTCTGGTGGTGGCGCAGGTGGGGCAGATGTTTTGGTGCCCGCTCAACCAACTGCAATCGCCGCCGGGAACGGAAATGACGCCTGTTTTGGCCCAGTGTCTGCGGGGCTACTGGTTGATGAACCCCCAGCAGGTGTTTCTCGTTTTGGATGGCCAGGGCATTGGGCAGTCGCTGACCGCCCAAGGAGCGGGGGTGGCCAAACCAAACGCAGCCCGACAATAAAATGCCGGATGACCGCTTGGCCCCACCAGGTCAGGCTGGTATGCGGGTTTTGCGCCTCTGACGCTACCTTGAACCCAAGGTGCACAGGCAAAGAACCGTGGCAATCTGCGTAAATGTACGGAAATGGGTGAAATCTCTTTCGCGTACCGTCAAAAAAATTCACAATTGCCCCCCAGGAGCCTTTGTAACACGGCATGATAGAGATTGGTTTTGGCCAGCAGTTTTGTCCTTTCGCCCAGGTGTACCATGACCCGCACCCCCACCAAGCCCGTAACAGCACCTATTTCCCAGACAATAGCCGCTGCGCTCCCAACGGCAGCCCCAGTTGTTGACGAAGGAGCGCGTCCGGTCCGTTCATTGGGCAACCGGTTGGCGGTTTTGGCGATGATCACGGGTCTGTGTGGCGCGGTGGCGGGGGTGGCGACCTATACGGCGCTGGCTCCCCAGACCCTGAACGCTCAGATGGCGCAAAGAACCCTGGCGGGTGGCGCGGCGGCAGCAGTGGGACTGCTTGTGGGTGTGGCGGCGGCGGCGTTGCTGGGGCAGGGTATGACCAAACCGGCTCTGTTGTTGATGCAGATGGCGCAACGGTTGCGGCGGGGGGACTGGCAGGCGCGGATGTCCTGGCCGGGGGAGGATGAGTGGAGCTTGGTGGCGCAGGAGTTGAACGCTTTGGCCACGACCCTGCAGACCCTTGAGGAACAACAGCAGGCCGAACAGCAGCGCAGTCAGAAATTCCGAGAATTGGTGCGGCAATTGCGCCAGACCCAAGACCCGCAAACCATTATGGATACGGCGGTGCGGGAAGTGCGCCAGGCGTTGGCCTGCGACCGGGTGGTGGTCTATCGGTTTGATGCCCAGTGGGTGGGGACAATAGTGGCCGAGTCGGTCGGGCGGGGCTGGATGGCCGCTTTGCACGCACAAATTGACGACCCCTGTTTCCGGGGGGAATACGTGACCCAATACCAGGCGGGGCGGGTGCAGGCAACGGCGGATATTTACCAAGCCGGGCTAAAAGACTGCCACATCAAAATCCTGGAGCGGTTCCAGGTCAAAGCCAATCTGGTTGCGCCCATTCTGGCAGAAGGGAAACTGTTGGGGTTGCTGATTGCCCACCAATGCGGCGAACCCAGGGAATGGACCGCCGGGGAGCAGGATTTTGTGGCGCAGGTGGCCCTACAAGTCGGGTTTGCCCTGGAGCAGGCGCACCTGTGGCAGGCACAGCGAACGCAGATGACCCAGGCGCAGGTCCTCAATCACATCATCGCCAAGATGCGGGAATCCCTCAACCGCCAGACCATCTACCAAACCACCGTGCGGGAGTTGCGCCAGGCGCTGCAATCGGATCGCTGTGTGGTGTATTTGTTTGACGAAAAATGGCAAGGGACGGTGGTGGCCGAATCCGTCCATCCCAGTTTTCCCAAGGCGTTGGGGGCGCAGATTACCGACCCCTGTTTTGCGGAAAAATACGTGGAACAGTACCGGGCCGGGCGGGTGAAACCGACAGCCGATATTTACCAAGCGGGTTTAACGGAATGCCATTTGCAACAACTGGAACCATTTCAGGTGAAAGCCAATTTGGTGGCACCCATTTTGGCGGAAGGAAAATTATTGGGGTTGCTGATCAACCATCAATGCAGTGGCCCCAGGGAATGGCAACCTGCTGAGATCGAATTGGCGCGGCAAGTGGCTTTGCAAATGGGGTTTGCCCTGGATCAGGCGATTGCCTTGGAACGCCAAGAAGAACTGCGGCGGGAGCAGGAAAGCAAGGCCCATCTGGCGCAATTACTCAACGACATTACCCTGCGGATTCGCCAGTCTTTGGACCGGGAAGCCATTTTCCAAACCACCGTGCAACAGATGCGGGAAGCCCTAGAAAGCGACCGCTGTGTGGTGTATTTGTTTGACGAAAAATGGCAGGGGACGGTGGTGGCCGAAGCGGTGGCGCCTGGCTGGCCGCGGGCGTTGGGGGCCAAAATTGCTGACCCCTGTTTTGCCAAAGAATACGTGGAGAAATACCAACGGGGCCGGGTGCAGGCCACGCCCGATATTTACCGCGCTGGTTTAACTGCCTGCCATGTGCAACAACTTGAACCCTTTGCGGTCAAGGCCAATTTGGTCGCACCAATTTTACTGGAAAATAAGCTCTTTGGCCTCCTGATTGCCCACCAATGTAGCGGCCCGCGCCAGTGGCAAAGTGGGGAAATTGAACTGATAAAACAGGTGGCGATTCAGGTGGGCTTTGCCCTGGACCAGGCCAATTTGCTGGCCCAACAAAAAGCCAAGGCAGAACAGGAACAATTGCTAAATCGCATCACTTCAAAAATTCGCGAATCGTTGCAACTGGAAACCATTTATGAAACCACGGTTTGGGAAGTACAAGCGGCGCTCAAATGTGACCGCTGTGTGGTGTATTTGTTTGACGAAAAGTGGCAGGGGACGGTGGTGGCCGAAGCGGTGGCGCCTGGCTGGCCACGGGCGTTGGGCGCCCAGATTGCTGACCCCTGTTTTGCGGATAAGTATGTGGAACAGTATCGGGCTGGGCGGGTGAAAGCCACCCCCGATATTTATCAGGCGGGATTGACGCCCTGCCATTTGCAACAGTTGGAACCTTTTGCGGTGAAGGCCAATTTGGTGGCGCCGATTCTTTTGGGCAATAAATTGTTTGGGTTACTGATTGCCCACCAGTGCGATGGCCCCCGCCAATGGAGCGATTTGGAAATTGACCTGATGCGGCAAATTGCGGTGCAGGTGGGGTTTGCCCTGGACCAGGCGGTGGCGTTGGCCGAGCAGGAAATGCTCCGGCGGCAGCAGGAATTGGCCGCCAAGCAGGCGCAGTTGGTCAATGACATTACCTCGAAAATTCGTCAGACCCTGCAACGCACAGCCATTTACAACACGGCGGTTCAGGAGGTCCGCAAAGCCCTGCAGGCAGACCGGTGTGTGGTGTATTTGTTTGATGAGCAATGGCAGGGGACGGTGGTGGCCGAAGCGGTGGCGGGGGCGTGGCCGCGGGCGTTGGGCGCCCAGATTGCTGACCCCTGTTTTGCCAAAGAATACGTGGAGAAATACCAACAGGGCCGGGTGCAGGCCACGCCCGATATTTACCATGCCGGTTTAACCGAGTGCCATGTGCAACAGCTTGAACCCTTTGCGGTGAAGGCCAATTTGGTCGCCCCGATTCTGGCGGAAGGGAAACTGTTGGGGTTACTCATTGTCCATCAGTGCAGCGGCCCGCGCCAGTGGCAAAGCGGCGAGATTGAGCTGATGAAACAGGTGGCTTTGCAGGTGGGGTTTGCCCTGGACCAGGCGATTTTGCTGGAGCAGGTAGAGCAGGCGCGGCAAAAAGCAGAGGCGGTTTCCGAAGAACAAAAGCGGCAGCGGGAGGCGATTCAGACCCAGTTGGCGCAGTTTTTGGGGGATATTGAGGGGGCGTTCAAGGGCGACTTGACGGTGCGCGCGCGGGTAACCTCCGGGGAGATTGGCACGGTGGCGGACTTTTTCAACGCCATTGTGGAGAGTTTGCAACAGTTGGTGGAACAGGTGCAAACGGCAGCGCAGGCGGTGGCAGATACGGCGCAACGGAGTGCTCCCCCGGTCAATGCCCTGTCGTCTGAGGCGATGCGGCAGGCCCAGGCGATTGGGGCGGCTCTAGACCAGATTCAGCAGATGGTGCAATCCATCCAGCAGGTGGCAGCCAATGCGCACAGCGCGGAACTGCAAGTGCAGCAGGCCAACCAAACGGTGCAAGAGGGGGATGAGGCCATGAACCGCACGGTGGCGGGGATTTCGGCCATTCGGGACACGGTGGCGGCTACGGCCAAAAAGGTGAAGCGCCTTGGGGAGGCCTCCCAAAAAATCTCGCGGGTGGTGAGTCTGATTAGCAACTTTGCCGCCCAAACCAACCTGCTGGCCTTGAATGCGGCCATTGAAGCGGCGCGGGCGGGGGAAGAGGGCCGAGGGTTTGCGGTGGTGGCCGAGGAAGTGCGTTCGCTGGCGCAACAGTCGGCCAGTGCCACCGAGGAAATCGAGCAGTTGGTGGAGGAAATTCAGGCGGAAACCAACGAGGTGGTCGCGGCGATGGAAGCGGGGACAGAGCAGGTGGTGGTGGGCACCCAGTTGGTGGCAGAGGCGCGCCAGCGGTTGAGCCAAATTGCCGCCGTGACCAGCCAAATTAGCAGTTTGGTGGGGGAAATTGCTCAGGCTGCCCAGGCCCAGTCGGAAACCTCAGCCGCCGTGAGCCGCACCATGCAGGAGGTGGCGGGCATTGCCAACCAAACCTCGCAGCAGTCGGTGGCGGTGGCGGATTCCTTTACCCATCTGTTGGGGGTGGCCGCCAAGTTGCAGGAAAACGTCGCCCAGTTCAAGGTGCGCTAGTCGGACCCGCCGCAAATCGCCTAAATTAGTCAGAATGACGTAGGGAGCAGCGATGCCCTGGGTGCGGATTGTTAGTGGTGCTGTGGCGCTGGTGGTGGCCCTGGGCTGGGTCATGGTGGGGGGATGGGTGTTCACAGCAGGCGTGTCCCTCATGGTGTTTTTGGGGCAGCGGGAGTATTTTGCCTTGGCGCACCTCAAGGGCATCCTACCGGCAACCAAAACCACCCTCGTGGTGAGTCAAATTCTGGTCATGGTCGCTACCGTTGCGCCCCCATTGACGGAGCCGGTGTTGGCACTCGGTGGCAGTTGGATTTGTTTTTATCTGTTATTTCAACCCCAATTGGCGACGATTGCGGACATTGCCACCTCCATTTTGGGATTATTTTATGGCGGTTATTTACCCAGTTTTTGGGTACGGCTGCGGGGGTTAGAACAAGCGGCTTTTAGCAATCTACCCCTGTTGGGATTTTGGCCGCAAGGGGGCACATGGCCGCTGGGATTAAAAGTCACCTTGCTCACCTTTGGCTGTATTTGGGCATCGGATATTGGGGCTTATTTTTTTGGCCGTGCCTTTGGCAAGACGAAATTATCGGAAATCAGCCCGAAAAAAACGGTGGAAGGGGCGGTCTTTGGGGTCAGTGCCAGTGTGGTGGTGGGGGCTGTCGGGGCGGTGCATTTATCTTGGCCGTTTTGGTTGGGCATCGGCCTGGGGCTGATGACCGGCATTACCAGTTTGCTGGGAGATTTGACGGAATCCATGATGAAACGGGATGCGGGCGTCAAAGATTCCGGGCATTTGATCCCAGGACATGGGGGCATTTTGGACCGGGCGGATAGCTATGTGTTTACCGCGCCGTTGGCCTATTACTTTGTCACCCTGTTGGTGCCGCTGGTCGGATGAGCAAATCCCCGGCTAAATACACAGAACCGGGTTGCAATTTCAACTCCTGGATATGCACATCAGCACCCAGAGCAACCCTTGCCTGTTTGGCAGTGCCAGCACATAGCATTAATTCCTGCGGAGCCACGAGATGGACCTGGGTAAACAATTGCCCTTGATCCGGCAACCACCAAGCAATGCCATCAGGGTAAATTCTTACCCCTTGAATTTCGGTTATGTCTGCATGCAATTCCTGGAGATAGGGCGTTAGGGTTTGCTGAATATAAGGCAGGGAAACATTCACATTCTCCTCGGTAATTGTCACTTGTATTTGCACAGAAATCGGCTCTAAAAAGGGCTGTCCTTTCTTCTGGAAAAATGGCCAATGGAACCGTATTTCTTGGGCAGTTAAGGTCACCTGATGTAGGTGAATGTTTTGGTAAATGATATTCTGGGCGCTGATGTGAAGATAGGGCAAACGACCCGCCGACCAAAGCTGTCCTGTTCCCTGGAGCGAGACGTGGATTGCCTGCGCCTGGGTTACCTGCCGCTCAAGCCACCAACGCAACAGCGCCGCCAACGGACGGCTCAACCCCCGATTAGCAGGCAAAGACACCGCTCCGTAGAAACATGCGGGGGCAGCACAGTGCCTCATGAGCGGGCGTGACCAAGACAACGGGCACCGCATCAGAACGCATATCTTCATCAAATAAACGCAAATCCATGTCCCAACTGGTCACACACCGCCACCATGATATAACTTACCCCCGCCCGCAGCGTCATGGCAATCAATTCTGACTCCCGCGGACGTAACCTACCTGTCAATGGTTCGTGGGACAACCGACAACCCTTCCGTGCCGCCGCCCACTGGCCAGAAACGGGTTTGGTCGCGCTTCGGCCACCCCCACTGCCGTCGTCCCGCCATGACCTTGCTCTGCATAAACCTTGCAGGTAAATTTATCCCAGCAAAGCATAGTCATTGATCCCAAACAGGAACAGAATGTTTTTAGATTTTCTTTAGATTTTTAGAACAGTCATGCCCCGATGAATCGCAGTTTTCAGGGAACGATAGCAGCTTGCGAGAGTCGGCAGCAACCAATCAATGCGCTGCATGTTAATGCGAATTCAATGAAACGGGCCAACCCAAAGGAACAGCATCGCTTGTCGATTGCCAAACCCCAGAATTTTGGGCATTTGCTACCTTAGAAATAGGCACTTGTACCCTCCCCATGAACGGTGGTAAAGCTAACCCGCGTTGGTTAGCAGGCATAGGAACGGTTGTGGTCGCTACGATAGTTTCCTGCAGTGGTGCGGCCCAACAGCTAGGACGAGCGACGCTGCAATTACCCGTTTTAACTGCGCCGGCGTGGGTACCGGAAGACCCCTTAGCCAGTGCCTATCCCATCCCTTGGCGGTGGGTGTGGAGCATACAAGCCCAGGCAGAACGCACCCGACGCCCGATTTGGAGCATTACGCAAAGTCCCACACTTATTTCTCCCGATGGGCGTTACAGGGCGTTTAGTCGCGTGCAGGTGATTGCCCAGCGGGATTACACCCGTACGCAAGTCAGCAGTACCTTGCACATCCTGAGTTCCAGGGGAGCGCCACCCATTGTCCTCCAGCCGGTAGGCCAACCCCGGCGGCCAGAACCAGGGCAGCTTTGGGTACTGGTGCCCGTGTCCTGGTCGGCAGATGGAAAACAACTCCTGGTGCGCCAGGTGTTTGGTTGGTTCGGTTCCTCGGAAATTTCCGACAGTGCCCTGGTGTGGCAAGGGGAAGGGCAACGTGCCCGTATCGTGACGCCGCAGGCGGTGGCCCATACCCATGCGCTCCTGTTGGGTTGGAGCCGAGAAATGCCGACCAGTATCCTATTTGAAACCCGCATCCTGGGTTTGGAACGGCCTTCCCGCTGGCAGGTGGATTTGGATGGCTTGACCCTAGCGGTGCGCGACGAAGATGCACCTGTAACCTATGGCATCGCCCAAGGAACCACCTGGACCATGCTGGACTACCGACCGCTGCGGCATTAACCCTACTCCTCGGCCCGACCGGCCAAGGTAAGGACTTCCGGGCGGGGACGTTCGGCCAAGGTAAGCGCTGGCCCCTCGGCAAACTCCGGCTCGGGCACCAATTCCCGGCGCGCAATCACCACCGCCCCGATTAACGCCATCAGCAGCAGCACCGAAGCCAATTCAAACGGCAGGAGAAACTGATTGAAGAAGTGTTGGCCAATGCGGACAATTGAACTGGCCGGATGGCTGCCCAAACGCACCGCCCAGGGCGTCGTCAGGATCATCGTGCCCAACAGGGTCAACAGCCCAAAGCAGACCAACGTGGTCAACAGATTGCGCAGGCCCGTGCGGGGCAAGGGGGCAAACACCTCCCGCTTGTTGACCAACATAATGGCAAACAAAATCAGCACATTCACCGCCCCGACGTAGATCAGAATTTGGGCAGCGGCCACAAAATCCGCATTCAACAGCACATACAGCCCCGACAGACTGATAAACACCACCCCCAGGAGAAACGCCGAATAGACGATGTTATTCAGCAGCACCACCCCCAAGGCCGCCGCCAACATCATCCCGCCCAAAATCGCAAAACTAACCAACTGCACCCCCGCTGCCAAAGTCACGGCCACACCTCCCCAACTGCCAGTCTGCTGTCATCCATTGTAGGCCCTGGGGTTTAGGATTTCGTCTGTTCTAGGATTTCCTCTGGGCGCAGACCGGCCCGCCGTTCGGTGTGGGGCACCTCGTGGCCGTCCATCACCCCCTTGGGCAAATAGGCCAAACCGCGAATGGGCTGCACCATCGGGTCTTGGGTCACATTCAACGGCAGCCGCCCTAGGGCATGGTTGTCATAGTTCAATTCGTGCCGGTCGTAGGTGGACAATTCGTATTCCTCCGTCATAGAAAGGCAATTGGTGGGGCAGTACTCCACACAATTCCCACAGAAAATACACACCCCAAAATCAATACTGTAGTGTTTGAGTTCTTTTTTCTTCAGGTCTTTGTTGTATTCCCAATCCACCACCGGCAGGTTGATGGGACAGACCCGCACACACACTTCGCAGGCGATACATTTATCAAACTCAAAGTGAATCCGCCCCCGAAACCGCTCCGAGGGAATTAACTTCTCGTAAGGGTATTGCACCGTCACCGGTCGCCGCTGCATATGGTCAAACGTGACCGACAACCCCTGACCGATATAACGCGCAGCTTGCACCGCCTCCCGTCCGTAGGCTGCCACTTTGGTCAAAAACTTGAACATAATCCCTCTCTCGCTGGTATGTCTTGATCCCTATGATGAACCCCGCCACAGCTTTCCGCAAGGAAAACCTCTGGTCAGCCCCCACCCAGGTATGCTATCGTAATCATTAAGAAATGTTACAAATGGGAGTCCGACCGCTCATGGTGAACCTAGCGCAGATATCCGCACAGTTGGAGAGTCCGCAATTGAAGGATCGGTTGTTGGCGCTGGTGGCGTTGCGGGATGTGGCTCCGGCGGAGGCATTTCCCTTGTTGAAAAAGGCGTTGGCGGACGAGAGTTTACAGATTCGTTCGATGGCGGTGTTTGGGTTGGGGGTCAAGCCCACGCCGGAGTGTTTCCCCCTGTTGGTGGATTTATTGCAAAACGACCCGGACTACGGGATTCGTGCGGATGCAGCAGGGGCCTTGGGCTATTTGCAGGACGAACGGGCGGTAGAACCCCTCATCCATGCCCTGTACGAGGACACGGAATGGTTGGTGCGGTTTAGCGCTGCCGTTTCCCTGGGGAATTTGGGCGATAAACGGGCTTACGATGTCCTGATGCAGGCGCTATCTGCCCCGGAACCGGTGATTCAGCAGGCAGTGATTGCGGCTTTGGGGGAAATCGGGGCCGTCGAAGCGGTGGAACGGCTGTTGCAGTTTGTCTCTTCAGAAGACTGGCTGGTGCGGCAGCGGTTGGCGGAAGCCCTCGGCAATTTGCCCAGTCCCAAGACACGGGCGGCGTTGCAGTATTTGGCGAAGGATAGCCATCCCCAGGTGCGAGCGGCGGCGGCCCACAGCTTGTCCCGTTTGCCGGATATACAAACAGCCTAGCCCCCCAATCCCACGCGCTGCCGGGCCAGAAGCGTTCAATCTTAAGATTCGGAGGGTTGGCACCACCATGGGCATCTGCCCGGCTCGCCCAAAGCATGGTCATTTAAGGGCCAGATTTTCAGCGATAACGCAAAAACTTCTCATTAAGCACTTTAGCTGCCTCACCTACTTTTGGGTCTGGGCATAACCAGATGACTCAGAGCACCTGCACTTGTACGAACGATGGCAACATTAATGAACGATTAACCTAGGCATAATAATCTATTAACCAATCAATTCATGCTCAACCAAGCGTCGTATCTCAGAACTGTCTGTGTTATAGTGAGGCTGTAAAGGGTGGGAAGGCCAAGATACAGAAAAGTTTATTATTTATTAAGTAAGGATAAGAATGATGAAGAACCGAACGTGGGGGCGATGGGCGGCCATAGGTTTTATTGTTGTTCTCATATCGAGTTGCAGTCATCCTTCGCAATCAACGGTTGAAAAGTTTTATCGTGCCCTGGAGGCGGGGAAAATCTCGGAAGCAAAAGAGTATGTTGCCACGGAAGTCAGATTGTTATTGGGAGATCGGAAATTATCTCTGGCGCTGGCCAAACAGTCCGAAAGTATCAGGAAATGTGGGGGGATTAAAACAATTGAGGTGAACCTAGAAGGAAGTGGTGAAATTCGTACCGGCACGACCAAGGTCACCTTTAACGGCGATTGTCAACCAAATTGGCAAAATACCAAGCTAATCAAAGAGAATGGCAAGTGGAAAATTACCGCTACCAAGTAAACCACTATGGGCAACTGCGGTATGCTTAACTCTTTTGCTGCTTGGCATTTTCTATGCACTAGGCAACCGCCGTTACCCTTCCTTTGCTAAACCTTTGGATTGGCAAGCAGTGACCGGTCAACTGTCGGATGGGGATTTAATATTTCGGACGGGTTCCGATATCATCAGCCGTGCAGTTTTGACGCAGAGTCATGCCGCCCGCTTTGCTCACGTTGGGATTATCCTCAAAAGTGAATCTGAATTGGTCGTTGTCCACGCCTTACCTGGAGATCACAGGTCACCTGGCGGCGTTGTGCTCGAACCTCTGCGGACATTTGCTGCTCAAGATAAGGCAATCGCTATTGGTTTCTATCGGGTAAAACATATCAACAGCAATATCCGCAATCATGTTCGGAACTATAGTCTTGCCCAAGTGGGAAAACCCTTTGATTATCGTTTTCTCCTGAGTGATGATCAGCAGTTGTACTGTACGGAATTGGTGGTGAAAGCCTTTGCAGAAGCGGGCATCAATTTGACCACATCCTTACCGAAATTACGGATTATGCTCATGCCCGAACCCGTATTTCCCCCGGACACCCTCAGACACTCATCCCAACTAGAACCGATACTTCAATAAATAGTGTAATTGAGCGGTAAGACACTGCCTATGCCAAAGCTGGTTTCGCGACGATTTCTTGCGGCAATTGTGTGGTAATAGTAATGCCAAGGACAGACATACTATAACCGTTTAATTGGCAATAATGGGAACGGGACGAAATTCGATCGTATCATCCACCCATTGCCCCGTTTCTAAAGAGCGATAACGATAGCCAATTTTGAGTAAAGAAAGTTTAGATGTGGGGGGCATTTCTCGAAATTGGAAACTGGCGGGTGTGGGGATTTTGGCCACCAACGTTTGTGCCGCATAGAAATAGTCCGACCGAGAACCGAGCACCAGGTTGACTGCCCGAAATTCCAAACCGTTATCGGTGTAGGCCAGAGTCTTGCCGCCGCTGAGGTGAACCAGAATTTCCTGATCCGTGAGATTGGTAATTTGCAATTCACACATGACATTCCCATCGCTGCGCCGACAATTCTGGAGGTCAAACCGGAATTGTCCATCTTGGCTAAGCTTGGTCGCGATGGCAGTCGCCTGAGGAATACTTCCTGGCACACCCATTCCTGGTTCACTGCGAGGGACAGGGCTGGCCTGCCCCGCTTGGGGTCTAGCAGTTTCCCCCACCCCAAACTGCCGCACCGCCCACAAGGTCAGACCAGCCCCCCCACTCATCCCTAAAAACAATAAGATGACGGGTACCCACAGCTTGAACCCTGGCTTCGGTGGTGATGTGGTCATCAGGAACAGCGATTGCAGGTGAATGGCCGGGAACCACTCTCCCCCATTGTGCTTAGTGGGATAAAGTTTTGTCAATGGTTAGGCCCTGACCCCCGATACTCTCTGCACCTGGTTGAGAAATTCCTGTTCTTCGTCTGCAACCCCATCCACCGCCCAAAAATCCTGCAATTTCCGATAGGCTTCCTGGCGCATTTCTGAGGTACCCCGTCGGTCGCGCACGGACGTCAAAAGTTGCCAACGGTTGGATATAGTCATTTCAAACAAGTTTGCAACATTCGCCTTTACCTGCAAACCCTGTCCTGGAAGGGGATACAGCCATGACCAGTGCCTCAAAGTGTTGCATTTTCTTGTGAAACGACTATA
>NZ_JBRCEP010000038.1:0-59784 GCF_053491055.1 Gloeomargarita sp. | reverse complement strand
GTGCGGGGCTGGGGGGAAGGGGAACTGGGCACAGGGCGCAGTTTCTTCCAGGCGACGGCGGAGTACCGGTTTCCCATCGTGAGCGTGGTGCGGGGGGCGTTGTTTGTGGATTACGGCACGACCTTGGGCAGTCAAGGGGCGGTGCCTGGCGATCCGGGGGGAATTCGCCGCAAACCGGGGCAGGGCCTGGGCTATGGGGTGGGGGTGCGGATTGTCACCCCGCTGCTGGGGAATCTGCGGGTGGATTTTGGCTGGAATGACCTGGGCGGCAATCAGATTACGTTTGGGGTGGGTGAGCGGTTCTAGTGGGGGAACGACGCACCCTGCAGGGGGTAGGGCTGCATACGGGGCAAATGTGTACGGTGACCCTGGAACGGTTGCCGCCTGGTGAAGGTCGGGTGTTCTATGTGAACCGGCAACCCGTTCCCGCGCGGGTATCGGCGGTGCGACCGAGCCGTTTGTGCACCACCTTGGCACAGGGGGATGTGATGATTCACACGGTGGAGCATTTGCTGGCGGCTTTGGTGGGGTTGGGCATCGCGGATGTGGCGATTGAGGTCAGCGGGGGGGAAGTGCCGTTGCTGGATGGTTCGGCGTTGCCTTGGGTGGTGTTGCTGCGGGATTGGGGCACCGGCAAGCCGTTGGTGGCGGGAGTGGTCACCGAGCCGGTGGTGGTGCAGGCAGGCGATCGTTTTGTCTGCGCCTTGCCTGCATCGGAATTGACCTTGACCTATGGGATTGATTTCCCGGATTACCCAGCGATTGGCCGCCAGTGGTTGACCTGGATACCGGAGCGCGAGGATTTTGGCACGGCGATTGCTCCGGCCCGTACCTTTGGCTTGGCGGGTCAGATTGCCCAGTTACAGGCGCAGGGGTTGATCCGGGGGGGCAGTTTGGCCAATGCGTTGGTGTGTGACCGGGAGCGGGGGTGGGTCAATCCCCCGTTGCGGTTTGCCGATGAACCGGTGCGCCACAAACTGCTGGATTTTTTGGGGGATTTGGGGCTGTTGGGGGCGTTACCGCGGGGGCATTTTTTGGCCTACAAAGCGGGGCATGACTTGCATATCCGGTTGGCGGCGCGGTTGGCGCAGGTGCGGGAGCAGGACGGTATGATGGGGATACAGTGATTCTGCCGATGTGCCCATGACCGAGCCTTTACCTGGCCACCCCATAGCGTCGTCATCGTCCTCAGAGCGGAAGTTTCCCCCGGAAGTGAGCGCCCGGATTTGCCGCCACATGAACGAGGAGCACAGCGAGGCGGTGTTGTTGTATGCCCAGGGGTTGGCGGGGTTGCAGACGGCGACGGCAGCCAGCATGGAAGCCATTGACTGTGAGGGGATGGATTTGGTGGTTTGGGCCGGGGGGGAGCAAACGGCGATTCGGATTGAATTTCCGACCCCCTTAAGTGGCCCGGAGGCGGCCCATCGGCATCTGGTGGCGTTGGTGCAGACGGCTCGCGAACGTTTGCGCGCATGAAGTGGCAACGGCGGTGGCGTGGGTGGCTCAATAGCTTGCAAACCCTGGTGCTGGCGGTGGCGCTGGCGGCCCTGATTCGTTGGGTGGTGGCAGAACCGCGTTACATTCCTTCGGGTTCCATGTTGCCCACCCTGCAACTGGGGGATCGGTTGGTGGTGGAAAAAATTTCCCACTACTGGCGCGACTGGCAACGGGGGGATATTGTGGTGTTTGCGCCGCCGCCAGCTTTGGTCAGCCAGGGGTATCGTCCCGACCAGGTACTGATTAAACGGGTGGTGGCCTTGCCGGGGGAAACGGTCGAGGTCAAAGAGGGACGGGTCTGGGTGAATGGGGCGCCTTTGGATGAACCCTATGAGACGACGCCTGCGGAGTACACCTGGGGGCCGGCGGTCGTACCACCCGGTTACCTGTTTGTGTTGGGGGACAATCGCAACGCCAGCAATGATTCCCATGTGTGGGGTTTTTTGGATGAGCGGCTGATCCTGGGACGGGCGTGGGTGCGGTTTTGGCCTTGGCCGGTGCGGCGGTATGCCACTGGGAATGGGGTAGCATGGCTGGTTATGGGTTCCCCGCACTTGGCGCTGGGATGAGCGGGCGATTCGTGTCTGTGACAACTGCAACCAGAAATTAAGTAAGAAATTAAGTAATGGTAATGTTCAACCAAAGCTGACTACATCGTTGCGTAAACTATAGCTAGGTAGGTTAAGGTTGTTGCCTTAAGATTCATGGCTACACCACACTTCCGCTATGGAAAACCAATATGGGGCTACGCCCAGCGACCCATAGCATGTCAACCTTTGTATGCTTAGCTATACAAATTGGCGAAATCCCTCCCAATCAGTAATCTTAGCACTATGACCTTTTTGATAGTTCTGTTTCGCACGAACAGTAGCCCAACCGCGAGCCTCTGAGCCGGTTTACCGCAACCCCAATCGCCTGTGAGATGAGTGGTTCTGTATGGACCAATAGATGGGAACCATCACGAATTTGAAACCCCTAGGCCTATAACTTCGCAAGCAGCGTAGCGTCATATTTGTCATAATTTTGTTATAATATAGCTAAGCAGGCAAAGGTTGGCATATAAAGCAGATGACCGAATCTATAAGATCATGAAGATTTAAGATTTCGGGTTGTAGGTTTTCTAACTCTTTGCTTAATTCTATGCCATTGATGCTCAATCGGATTTAAATCGGGAGAGTGTTTCGGTAGATATAGCTATTCCGTTTTAGAATGCAACACTTTCTGGGTATTTATAATCGTTCTATCTTCTTCTAGGAAAGGGTTTGTAGGTAAAGGCGAATGTCGCAAACTTGTTTGAAACTACTATACACCTTGTTCAGGTACTGCCAATTCACAAAGAAATTGCCCCTGCCATCACCGTACTCATCAAACCCTGACCCCACCGAGATTTCCCCTGCGTTACGGCTATCTTGTGATGGCGTGAATTTCTTATGTCCTCATAACCATTCGCCATAAGTCATAATAAATCTATGGCTAACTTCCCAAGAGTGGGTTGTAGGGCGCATGGCAGCAAAACGGGTGGTGGTCGGGTTGTCGGGGGGCGTGGATAGCTCTACGGCGGCGGCCTGTTTGGTCAACCAAGGGTATGAGGTGATCGGTGTCACCCTCTGGTTGATGCCGGGCAAGGGGCAGTGCTGTAGCGAAGGCATGGTGGATGCGGCCCGCATTTGCGCCCAATTAAACATTCCCCATCACATCGTGGATATGCGGGAAGTGTTCCGGGGGCAGGTGATGGATTATTTGGTGACGGGCTATGGTCAAGGCATTACCCCCCTGCCTTGCTCCCAATGCAACCGCTGGGTGAAGTTTGCCCCCCTGTTGCAGTACGCCCAAACCACATGGGGCATTGACCGAATTGCGACGGGTCATTACGCCCGCATTACCTATAACCCTGTGACGGAACGCTATGAACTGCGCCGGGCAGTCGATCGCAGCAAGGACCAGTCCTATTTTCTCTACACCCTGACCCAAGAACTGTTGGCAGCAACCCTATTTCCCCTGGGGGAATACACCAAGACCCAAACGCGGGAATTGGCGGCTCGCTATGGCCTGGCAACGGCCACCAAACCGGAAAGTCAGGATTTGTGTCTGGTGGAAGCGCATGGCTCGATGCGGGCGTTTTTGGACCGCTATTTGCCGCCCCAGCCAGGGGAAATTGTCAACCGGCAGGGGCAGGTGTTGGGACACCACACGGGCATTCACCACTACACGGTGGGGCAACGGCGTGGGCTGGGGATTGCTGCCCCGGAACCCCTGTACGTGCTGGCGTTGGATGCAGCGCATAACCGGGTGATTGTCGGTTCGCGGGAAGAGGCCCTATCGCCGGGCTGCCAGGTGAATCGCCTGAATTGGGTGAGTATTCCCCCGCCGACGACGCCCATCCCCGCGCAGGTGCAAATCCGTTACCAAGCGCCCGCCGTGGATTGCTGGGTCATCCCTACGGCTGCCGACTGCGTCCAGGTCACCTTTGCCACGCCCCAGTTCGGGGTTACCCCCGGCCAAGCCGCTGTCTTTTATCAAAACGATGTCTTGCTAGGAGGCGGGATCATTCAAGCGCCCAGTGATAAATGACCTGGGTGCTGAGGGGTTCCTCGGTGGGGTAGGGACGGCGGTCCAGTTGCACCTGCAGGTTGAGCAAGGGGTCCGTACCGGTCGCCAGCAAAAATTCCAGCGCCGCCAGCCCTGGCCATTGGGCAACCTGGGTGAGGACGGTTTTGACGGCTTGGGTGTAGGGGTGTTCCGGTTGCTGGTACCAATCCGGGGGAGCCAATCCCGGCTGGTCAAACCCCAAATGCACAATCAACGCCGCCTGGTTAAACACCGCCTGGGCCACCGGACGGTTGACTTCCCGCAGGTGCAAGTCGGTCGCCGTCGCCAAATGACGCAGTTTTTCCAGGTAGGTATAACGCTCGGTCGCATCCGGACGCTGCCGCCAGTGCAACGCCAAGGTGAGCAAATAGGTTTGCAGCAGCAAATGCCCCAGTTTGTCCGCCTTGGTGGTGAGATAGTCCAAGTTGTAATGATTGACCTCCACCAGCAGGGGCACCCGCTCGACCACCGTCAACCCGTAGCCCCGCAGCCCGGCAATTTTCCGGGGGTTGTTGGTAATCAGACGAATCTGGCTTACCCCCAAATCGCAGAGAATTTGTGCCCCCACCCCATAGTTGCGTAAATCCGCCGGAAACCCCAATTTTTCGTTGGCTTCCACCGTGTCAAACCCCTGGTCCTGCAAGGCATAGGCTTTGAGTTTGTTGACCAACCCAATGCCCCGCCCCTCCTGACGCAGGTACACCACCACCCCCTGCCCCGCATACTCAATCATCTTGAGCGCCGCTTGCAACTGCCGCCGACAATCACAGCGCAAGGAACCCAGCGCATCTCCGGTTAGGCATTCCGAATGCACCCGCACCAGCACCGGCTGCTGGGCAAACTGGCTGGGGTCGCCCTTGACAATCGCCACATGCTCCGACCCGTCCCGCTCGTTGCGATAGCCGTAGATGCGAAAATGCCCAAATTCCGTCGGCAAATCCGCCACCGTCTGCCGCACCACAAACCGCTCATGGTGCAACCGGTACTGAATCAAATCCGCAATGCTGATAATTAACAAATTATGTTTGCGGGCATAGGCAAACAAATCCGGCAACCGCGCCATCGAACCGTCCGGGTTTTGGATTTCGCAAATGACCCCCGCCGGGATTAACCCTGCCAAGCGCGCCAAATCCACCGCCGCCTCCGTATGCCCCGCCCGCTCCAAGACACCCCCTGGTTTGGCCCGAATCGGAAACACATGCCCCGGTCGCCGCAAATCCTCCGGGCGGGTTTTGGGGTCGAGTACCGCCTGAATCGTGCGCGCCCGGTCTTCTGCCGAAATCCCCGTGGTCACCCCCAAGGCCGGCGACGCATCAATGCTCACCGTAAACGCCGTTTGATTGCTGTCCGTGTTATTGCTCACCATCAGGGGCAACTGCAATTCATCCAACCGCTCCCCCGTCAACGCCAGACAGATTAACCCCCGCGCCTCCACCGCCATAAAATTAATCATGCTGGGGGTCGCAAACTGGGCTGCACAAACTAAATCCCCCTCATTTTCCCGCTGTTCGTCATCCACAACAATTACTGCCTGACCTGCCCGTAGCGCCGCTAACGCCTCCGGAATCGTGGCAAATTTACCTTCGGACACGCATCCCACACAAACCCATTCGGTTCAATTGTAAACATTCTGATAAACCTGCGGAAATGGACGCCGCCGACTCCCAGCCCCATTCCCCTAGGTGGGGAATCCGACCGGAAACCGCGGTGTACCCGGCCTACAGCCCTGGCTCTAACCCCCACTGAAACTTGAGAAAATGCTGATACATCTTCTCTTTGAGCAACATCTGGTGGTACAGCTTGACCAGAAACTCCTGCGCCTGCTCCCGACTCATCTGTCGCACCTGGGTTTCAAACGAGCGCAGACTGAACTCCTGCTCCAAAGACAACTCCAGCGGCTGATCCATACCTACCTCCTACGGATAAGGGTTTAAGTACCCGGTCATGAACCAATTATGACACTTAGTTAAGAAACATAAACAATTTCTTGACAGAGTGCCAGTTCGACATTCAAGCAACCGGGTTAGATCGGTTTTACCCGTACCACCGCGGGAGAACTGTTCCCTGTGAACATCAGGGAGCCAGGCGGGTTTGCTGCCAGGTGCCATCGGGTTGCAGCCGGTAGGCGATGCGGTCGTGGAGGCGGGAGGGGCGCCCCTGCCAAAACTCGATGGTGTGGGGACGCAGGCAATAGCCACCCCAAAAGGGCGGGCGGGGAATCTCCCGGTCCGCATACTCCTGCGCCAGTTGGGCAAACCGTTCCTCTAGCGCCGAGCGGTCGGGGATCACCTGGCTTTGGGGGGACGCCCAAGCCCCCAGTTGGCTGTCCCGGGGGCGTTGCTGGAAGTAGGCATCAGACGCCGCTGCCGGTAGGGGCGTGACGGTTCCCCGAAACCGCACCTGCCGTTCCAACGGTTCCCACCAAAACACGAGGGCAGCCTGGGGACAATGGGCCAACTGCTGTCCCTTGGCGCTGTTCATATTGGTAAAAAACTGCAACCCTTGGGCATCAAAACCCTTGAGCAGGACAATGCGGGCGTCGGGGCAGCCCTGGGCATCCACCGTCGCCAAGGTCATGGCATTGGGTTCCCGAATCGGGGCCGCACAGGCCTCCTCAAACCATTGCTGAAACTGTACCCAGGGGTCCGGGTCAGCCGTCAACAGCACATTTTGGGTGTACTCCCGCCGCAGGTCGGCCACCGCACGAACAGGCTCGCGATTCATAGGCACAGGATAAACGACGCTTTCGTCTCAAGCAGCTAATCGGGATCAATCCCCAATTCTTGCAATTTTTGGGCCAGCCGTGCCGCCCGTTGCTGCGCCATCTGTGCCAATTCCTAGGCAGTAGGTTTCCATCGGGATTGGCCCAGCGCAACCCCGTGGTGCTTACACCCGGTACTCCCCCACCCAGCGGCACAGCAGCACCTGGATGCAAATGTTTGACCTGGAATCGGGCCGTTGTGACCCAAAAAGGCATCCAACGGCCACACCACCGCTAAAAGGCGCGGTAGTTGACGTTGAAGTAAATGCCATAGTCCTGGGCATCATTCTCCCGGTCTTGGTTGTAAATCAAAGGTGCGCCCAAATCTAAACGCACATCCATCCCCTGAATCGGATTCCAAAGAAAGCCCATGCCCACCCCCGCCAGGGTATTAGGCGTGACCAGGGTATTGGGATTGGCGCGATTATTCCACACCCGACCAAATTCGATAAACGGCGCCAACTGGAAAAAGACCTGCCCGTTTTGATCCCGCGCCACAGGCACCCGCGATTCCACCGAAAGGCGAAAGCCATTGTCCCCTGCCCGGGCGTTTTGCCGATAACCCCGCACCGACTGGGCACCCCCAATCACAAACTGCTGTTGCGCCAATAAAGGTGTGGCTGCCAGTTGCACATCCCCCCGCACAATTAGGAGAACATCATTCCCCAAATTCTGCACCCGTTGCCCTTGCCCCTGAAAACTGAAAAATCGCCCATCGGGAATAATTCTGCCGGGAATAGGACCATCGGGATTTTGGGTGGCATTAAAAATGGGTAATCCCAAATTAAATTGCCCCAAGGCCAACCAGGCCCCTGTCGCATCCCGATAAACATAATCCGCCCCAAATTTCAAAACACTGGTGGTACTAAATCCCCTCTCATCCGGCCCAAAACCAAAAGGCGTTGGCCCGGCAAAGGTAAACGTTTGGGAGCGCTGCCAGGCAAATCCCGTCGATAACGCCAATTCCTGCCGCACACTGCGAATAATCGGTTGCCGAAAACTGAACTCGTACAACTGGGATTCCCCACGGATATTCAGGGCCTGAAATGTCTCATCGGTAATGCGATTATTGGTCACCAAGGCCCGCACTTGCACCGTCCCATCCATGGGATTGATGGGCGCTCGGTAGGTGAAATTATATTCATTCAGAGCCGCCCGTTGCCAATCGGTGAAATTCAACCCCACCGTGTAGGAACCAAAAATTTCATCCCCAATACCACTCAAATTTTGATACCCTACGGACACATAACCCCGTTGCGTGGCAATACTCGGCGGCACATAATTATCCACTCCAAAAGACAGGACAAAAGGTTGCTTATCCTCCTGCACCCGCACCACCAGAATACTTTCCCCCGGTTTGTCCCCCGGACGCAGACTGGCTTCCACATTTTCCAGGTAGGGCGACGCCCTAAGCAAACGTAACTGGTCTTCCAGAGCATTGGTATTCAGGGGTGTTTTGGCGGCCAACCGCAACCGCTCCCGGATATAGCTGGTAAATAGGCGTTGATTGCCCGTAATTTGAATATCTGCCAACCGGCCTTCTACCACCTCAATCCGCAATTTACGCGTGGGAATGGTCTCGGCCACAATCGTCGCCCGCGAGGTGATGTACCCCCTATCCACATAAATTTTGGTAATTGCATCTGCCACATCCTGCACCTGCCGCAGCGTCACCTGGCGATACAACACCGGCTCGATGAGTTTGGCAATCTCTTTGGGCGAAAGAATGGTGCTGCCTGCCACCTCCAGGGACTCCACCACCACCAACTGGTTGGGGTCGCCTGGTACCGTGCCCGGCACAAAGGGCGTCTCCTGCTGCACCAGCGCCGGGGGAACAGGTTGCACCGGTGGGGGCTGGACTAACCGCTGTTGGTTGGGGTTAGGGTCCGTCTGGGCCAAGGGGGCGCCGCTAAAGGGTTCCCGGCGAGGTTCCACCTGGGGTGACCTGGGCAATTGCCCGCGCCGCGACAGGCGTGCTCCTTTGCGTACCTGCAGGGTGTCCTCATTTTCTATAGAAACCTGCGGCTCTGGGGTTCTAAATTCTGGCACCTGCCCACCTTTTGCCTGCCTTGGCATTGCCTGCGCCGCACTGAGCAATCCCGCTACAGATAAACCTTGAATGCAAAGCCCACACCACAACCTTTGCCAGGACATAACAAGAATGTTATAAGTTTTGCTCGTATTAAAACGAAGTTGGATGTCCTTTGTCAAGGTCGTGTAGGCAGAGACCAAGCCTGCAGCAGGCCAATTACAGCCTTGCGTTTATGTTGTAGGTGCAACAACGTGCCGCAACCCTACTTTTTAACCGTTCACCGGCGATACCACCGACATTGAATTTTTATTTATTAATTTTTATTATTAATTTTGGGCAGCGGCACGCTCAAGAATTTCTCCCTAGTTGTAAAGCGCCACGTGTGATGCCACAACGGCTGCTTGGCAAGCTGGGGACATCGCTTTTTGTTACATATCGATTGCAAATCTGGGGGAATCCCCCGACAAGGTTCTAAAATAGGAAGACATGATTAGGGGAGAAAACGATGGGACGGCGGCGACGCCCAGAGGCACCTAGCAAGGCCAGGATTATGATCACCTACTACGCCTTGAGTAGTGCGCCGGTGGAACAGATTTGGCAAAAGCTCGCCAATCTGGCCGATCTCTCCTGGCATCCGCTGGTGATGCGTCCCCACGTGCCCTGGGGGTTGTTGCCCAAGCCGGGTTTGCTCTACGAGGCGGTGTCCCGGCTGTTTCCTGTGCGGGTACGGATTTTCGTGGAACGGGTGCAACAGCAACACCTGCTGAGTGTACGGGTGTTTGCCCTGCCGGGTCTGGAAGAACGGATGACCTACCAGGTGCAATCTACCGTCTGTGGCACGCAGATTTCCTACTCCATCACCCTGCGGGGCTGGCTGTCGCCTCTGGTCTGGTCGGTAATTCGCCCCCGCGCTGCCCAAGTCGCCCGCCAACTGGCCCAGGCTGCCGAAGGACGCCTGGTCAACCTCGATGGAATGTCCGTGATTTAGTTGCTTGGGGCAGAAACGGGCGGCAACCACGCCGTTAGCGGTTCCTGGTCACTGCCGCTTGCTGGCGGAGAATCCTGGCAGCTTGATCGGCCAAATCCGCCAAAGAACGGGATGTCACCGTCAAGTCTGGGGTCAACTGGGGGGTGACCAAGGGGTTCACCAACAACCACTCCTGACGCAACGGCGTGTCCCACACCCGCATCACCGCCAACAACACCCGCTGGTACAGGTACCGGGGAATCGCTACGTCCAGACAAAAAGGCACAGGCGCCTTCTCCTGAGCTGGCAAAGGTTGCTGGAGATGAAGCACCAACGCCATCCGCAACGGGTCGTGAATGTGCAGAGACAATTCCTGCCCGCCGATGACCCACCCTTTCACCCGCAGGGTTTGATGCCAGGGGAAACGACAGCGGTATTGCCAATGAAAGGCAGCAAGCTGCGGCGGTTCGCTACCGTCGGTGACCCGCACGATCAACCCGTCATTCCGGGATTCCCAAGTGCCATTGGGCTGCTCCTCCCGACAGCGAATCTCCCAAGTGCCCACCGGCCAAAACGTCCAGGGCATCAGCAACGCCACCCCCTGCCGGTTGGGCATAACCTCCCGCTGCCGATATTGGCATCGCCCCGAACCCGTCGGCCACAGCCATTCCACCGTCGTCGGCTGCCGCCGGGGCGTCCGTCCCCACAGCCGATACACCCCCGCTTGCAAGGGCTGCTCCCCCTGCAGCCAACAGTAGCTCCGCGGCGCATCCTGCCGTTGCAGCAGAAACTGCCAGGCCATCAGTTGACCTGCACCTGCTTGTCCGGGTTGATCAACCGCAGGAGCTTTTGTTTAATTTGGGTGTCGTACACCTCCCACTTCAAATTGGCGTAGTTGGGATTGTCGTTCAACCCCGCCAAAAACCCCATCGGAATCTCAAAGCCCCCCGCCTGAGAACGACCCCCCCCAAAAAACCGCCCTTGGGGGTCATGCCCAAACGCCTCCTTCAAAAACTCGTCTGGGTCCAGCGTCAGTTTGGTCGTCCGCAGCGAGCCGATCACCAACTCCCGCTCCCGGTCCTTGTCATAGACAATCCCATACACCACAGCCGTATGGACATTGTCTTCGGTGACCAGAAAATCCGCCGCCTGGGGAATCGCATCGCGGGCATCGTAGCGCAGATACCCCACCCCCGCCAGAGAAAAATTATTTTGGATCATGCGGTTTTTCAAGGCGCGCTCGATCACATCCATCGCCTGCTTGCTGCGATTCACCTGCAGGATCGAACGCAACAACTGGGAATCGTAGTAACGGCTCAGGTAGGCCGCCGCCAGCAAATCTTCCTCCTGCGCCAGGAGCAGCCCATTGGTATCCGAACGGATGCCGTGGATCAAGGCCGTCGCACACTTGACATGTTCCACCACATTCCGGTCGAGCACCAACAATTCCCCCTGGCAATACTGGGTCAAAATCGTCGCCGTCGCCTTCACATGGGGACGAATATCCACAAATTCCGCCGTCATATCGGCGCTCGGATGGTGGTCAATCACCGCCACCACCGGTATCCCCGCCTGCTGCACCCACTGGGTCAACTGACTGGTCGCCCCCTGGTTATCAATAAACACACAGCCTTGGTAACTCTGCCAATCCCGGTCCTTCAGGGTGGAAACCGGCCAATTTTGCACCGGCATCCCCGTCAATTTCACCAAGGCGATATTCTCCTGGTGGCTAATGGTCCCCGCATACACCAGGTCACAGCGGATGTCGTACTGTTGGGCAATCAGCGAGAACGCCCAGCCACACGAGAGGGCATCCGGGTCGGGAAAATCCTGCAAAATCACCAAATGCCGTTCCCCAGCATGCCGGGTCAACAGCCGATGCAACTCCTCCAAACGATGGTCATGAAACCGCCGTACCGGTCCTCCAACCGGCGGAACCACCACCGTACCTGTCGGCGGACTCCCGCTAACCCCGGCCGTATTGTTGCCATTGACACTTGGGGTAACCCCAGACGGCGCCGCCCCCGGCCCATCTCCTGCCGGTTTTTCCTGGGATTCCAGTGCATTTGGGGCGTTGGTGTCGGTCGGTTCGTTACTCATACCAGACCTAGGACAAACGACAGAAAAACAAGGGTTCCCTGAACCACACGTTTGCTTTTGGACAACCATCCCATCTCTAGTTTACCCGATCTCGTTCGCAGTCAGGTCACCCTTGGCCGGTAGAGACCCAACCTGTCTCGTGCCCCAACGGTTCGGATGGGATTCACCGTGCCGCCAACCCCATCTTGGGCATCTTGTGCCCCGCAACCGGCAGTATCCCTTTGGGCAGAAACCTCGGAAAATCGGTAACTTCTGATACCCTAAAGCCAGTGCTTGGCAATTGGGGATATGCAGCGGTTGCGCCGTTATTTCCGCCTACTTGTCCTTGCGCCGGCCGTGCTATTTCTGATGTCCCGGCCCACCTGGGGACAATTTACCTTACCACAACAACCATCCCCGTCCATCGTCCCTGGTAACGTCACCCGCTATGGGCATCTTGAAACAACAGATGTGGTGTTTGACGGCGAAAAATTATTCACCATTGCCTCGCCAACCGTGTGGGATCGCCATAACCCCAAAGACCGCATCCCTGTAGAAATACGGGCGGAACTGATCGCAGCCAATTTACGCCGGATTGTCGCCCCCTACACCCAAAATCTCCTCGATAGCCGCGCACCCAAAGTGATCATTTCCGTCGCCACCTTAAACAAGGAAACCGTGCTTTTGGGGCGCACCGAATTACAGCAGCAAAATATCATGATTCTCACGGTGACCGAATCCGATTCTTCCTACCATGGCATTCCCATCCCAGAACTGGCGCGACAATGGCAGCAGATCATCCAAGAAAATCTACAACAGGCCATTTCGCAGCGCACACCCCAAGCCCTTTTGCGCCAAATTGTTGCCGCGATACAGGTATTGGCATTGGCCTTCATCGTGAGTCTGCTGGTGCGGGGTGCACAGTACTTTCTGCAGCGGCGCAAAAAGGAGATTCAAGAGCAAATCATAGCCCTGAAAAAAAACCAGAAACACCATCAAAATCTTGCACAACATCCTACCACAGGAGCGCATGAGGCAAACGCGCAACACCATTTCCCCGGCCTCAACCGCCAAGGAGTTGAACTGGTAAACTATATCAAATCCCATTTCACTTATGAACAGAGATATAAACTTATTGCATTTTTTGACTACCTGTTACTCTGGACGCAGGTGGCGATTTGGTTGACGGGTCTGGCGCAAATTTTTTCTATATTTCCCCAAACCCGCGGGGTTGCGATCAAAATTTTGGGTTTGCCGATTCTCTGGTTAATCGTCTGGTTTTTGACCGGATTGGGGGATAAATTTGGCGATTTTTTGATCGACCGTTTACGGCAAGCCTGGGAGAACTATGACCTTTTTCATCTGGGGGAACTCTCGCGCAAATCCCTGCGAATTTCTACCACAATCGCTACCCTGCGTGGGGTGAAAACTGCTGTAGTTTATATGGTACGTGCGAGTTATATTTTGAGTACCTTGGGGGTGCCTGTTAGCTCCATTTTTGCCTTGGGTGGTTTGCTGGCATTAGCCATTTCCCTGGGGTCACAAAACGTGATCAAGGATGTGGTTAATGGCCTGCTTATTCTTTGGGAAGACCAGTTTGGCATTGGCGATGTAATTCAAATTGGTGACCATGTTGGCGTGGTGGAAAGCATGAGTTTGCGGATTACCCAACTGCGCAATGTGGAGGGTTGCTTGATCACCATTCCCAATAGCAGTATTGTGAAAGTTGCTAACCTAACCCGTTCCTGGTCACGGGTAAATTTTGAGATTTTGGTTGATTGCCACACAGACCCCACCCAAGCCCTGGAAGTGCTCAAAGCTGTGACGCAGGAATTTTGTGCGGACCCGGCGTGGCAGCCCTATTTGCTCGAACCGCCGGAAGTGTTGGGTATTGATGCGGCCAGTCATGAGGGTTTGCTGCTGCGGGTGTGGCTGAAAACCCAACCCGGACAACAGTGGTCGGTAAGTCGGGAATTTCGCCGCCGGGTTGTCCAAAAACTGGCGCAGGCAGGTATCCGTTTGGGTCGCCCCCATCAGGTATGGGAACCAGTAGAAGCGCCGACATTCCCTAAGTAACGGCGGGGAATATGTAAGTGCGATTTCAGAAATGGCTGCGCATTTCTGGGCAGATAAATTCCCGATTAAAGTGGATGTTGCGCTTGCCGAGATTGTGAAATATGCCACCCCCCAATCGCTGCCCTATTTGGATGGGATATTGATTGCTTGGGCAAGGCAATGGGTGAAGAAGTTTGGGGCGATAAATTCGGTCCCTGTGCGGACTCAATCCTAACAGTTAGGGCCGCAGAATTACATCAAATTATCAAATTCAAGGCAAGGGGTGCGGATGCCACGCCAAAACCTTAGATTAGGTCTTGAAATTTTACAAGTTGGCGCCAAAAGGTACACTTGCTCAGCAATACCAAGCCCGCTCATTGATAAAGAAAAGATTTCTCATTAAATTCAGTCATGTAAGTTCATAAATTTGCATCGGGCAAAAGGCTTAATGAGAAAATTTTTTATAAACGGAAATTTATACATGGCTTGGTACCATTAGATGGCCATTTTGGCACAAACCCTCAAAATCTTAAAATTCCCCACTTCGGGGAAGCACCCCATTAAATTTTTAGAAATCTTGCCGCCCTCTTTGGGGAATGGATATTCGATGATTAAATAAAAGCAGTTGGACGTAGGAGACCGCCGGTATGCAACGGCTGACCTGGGGAGCGACCCTTGCCCTGTTAAGCACGCTAGGGGTGTTCCTGTGGCAACGTCCGCTCGCCTCGAGCGATGAGGCGGCAGCGGTGGCGAAAGTGGCCAAGGGGATTACTGTTTTGATTGATGGGGTCAATCCCGGTTCAGGCATTATCGTTGCCCGGGAAGGAAATACTTATACTGTACTTACGGCAGCGCATGTTATCCCGGTGCAGGATGAGTACGATATTATTACACCTGACAAACAGAAATATCCGTTGAAATACGGCACGGTGCAAAAGTTGGCCGGGGTGGACCTGGCGACGGCCAAGTTCACCAGTGATAGGACTTATCCGGTGGCGAATTTGGGGGATGCAACCAAGGTGACCGAAGGCAGTCCGGTGTATGTGGCGGGGTATCCCCAGCGGGGGGCGGCAATTACGGAGCCGGTGTACAGTTTTACGGTCGGGCGGCTGACGGCCAATGCCAGTAAGCCGTTGGTGGACGGGTATGGGTTGGTCTATAGCAACAATACGTTGCCGGGGATGAGTGGCGGGCCGGTGCTGGACCGGCAGGCGCGGTTGATTGGGGTGCATGGACGGGCCGATGGGGGGCAATTGGAGCGGCAATCGCAGACGGTGTATGTGAAAACGGGGTTTAATTTGGGGATTCCTATTAATACCTATTTGCGTATGGCGCCCCAACCGGCGGCTTCCCCGTTGCCCAAGCCGGTGCGACCGGTTGCCCCCGATCCCAGCCGGGCGGATGATTTTTACCTGTTGGCCAGTGAACGGTATCGGCAGGGGGATATTGCCGGGGCCATGCAGCAGCTTTCTCAGGCGGTGCGGGCCAATCCCAACTATGCGGCGGCGTGGGCCACGCGCGGGGTGATGCGTTACATTCAGCGGGACCAGCAGGGGGCGATTCAGGATTTTGACCAGGCGATCCGCCTCGACCCGAACTACGTGGAATCCTATGTGGGGCGGGGGTTGGCGCGCTCGGCGTTGGGGGACAAAAACGGGGCGCTGGCGGACTATTCCCAGGCGGTGGAACGGCAGCCAACCTATGCGGAAGCCTGGTACAACCGGGGGGTGCTGTTGTATAACTTGGGGAAGGTGCAAGAGGGTATTGAGGATTTGCGGCGGGCTGCCGATTTGTATCTCCAGCAGGGGAATGCGGTGGAGTACCAGCGCACCCAGGAAACCCTGCGGGTGGCGACCGGCAATTGTCGGCAACAAATTCGTACCTTGTGTGACTGGTAGCCTTGCCGGTGGTGCTGCTTGTCCCCAATCCCCAGTTACGCCTGCTGTTGGGGTGGCATCTGCAGCAGGGGGGCTACCGGGTGCGGTTGTTGACGGCCTTGGCCGAGGGATATACCCTGACGGCGGGGGGGGTGTTGTTGGTGCTGGATTTGGACTGGCCGCAGACCTGGGATGAAGGGTTACAGTTGGCGACCTGGTTTAGCCAGCGGCGGTTGGGGATGGTGTTGGTGATTTCGGCCCGCAACCAGGAAACGGATGTGGTGGCAGGGCTGCAGGCGGGTGCGGATGACTACCTGGTCAAGCCGTTTGGGTTGGCGCAGTTTATGGCGCGGGTGCAGGCATTGCAGCGGCGGTGGCAGCGGGGGCCAACGGTGTTGCAGGCGGGGGGATTGACCTTGGATTTGCTGACCGGGCGGGCGGGGTACCAGGGGCAGGTCTTGCCGCTGACGCCCCATGAGTTTTACCTGTTGGCGCATCTGGTGCAGGCGCAGGGCGAAGTGGTGCCCCGGCAAACCCTGGCGCAGGTGTGGGGGGGGGCCTGCGGGCGTCGTTTGGATACCCATATCCTCAGCCTGCGGAAAAAATTGCCGCCGGATGTGCACATCAAAACGGTGCATCGCCTGGGGTATCGGTTAACGGTTGCACCGGCAACCGGATAGGGCCGCGTTCACAGGCCCTTGTTGGCGGTCATGGCTGGGGGGATGGCGGCGTTGTTTTCGCGGCCAAAGGGTTAACCAATGGCCATGGGTTTGGTTGTGGGGGCGATAGGATGAAAAGGGTGGATGGTTCACCAGGGGGAACCGGTCATGCCGCGCCTTGGCAAAATCCTGTGGGCGGGTTTTTTATCCCTGCTGCTTACCCTCATCGTGATTCCCCAAATCCTGGCGCAGGGGAATGAGGTGACGGTGCAATTGCTGGCCTTTAACGATTTGCATGGCCATTTGGAGGCAGGAAATTTAACGTTTACGCTGCCGGATGGGCAACGCATTCCCGCCGGTGGGGTAGAATATCTGGCCACCCACATCAAGCAATTGCGGCGCCAATATCGCCATAGTGTGTTGGTCTCGGCGGGGGATGCCATTGGGGCCAGTCCGTTGCTGTCGGCTCTGTTCCACGATGAACCGACGATTGAGGCGCTCGATGCTATGCAATTGGCCGTCAATGCGGTGGGCAATCATGAATTTGACCGGGGGGTTGCGGAGCTATTGCGTTTGCAACAAGGGGGGTGTCATCCTCAAGAGGGCTGTCTGGGCAATCGCCGGTTTGCGGGGGCGAAATTTCAATATCTGGCGGCCAATGTGATTGATGAAAAAACAGGGCAACCGATTTTACCCCCCTACAAAATCTACAGGTTTGACGGGGTAAAAGTGGCGTTTATTGGCATGACGTTGCAAGGCACGCCCCAGATTGTGGCTCCCAGTGGCATTCAGGGGTTGCGGTTTCTCGATGAGGCAGATACGGTCAATGCTCTGGTGCCGGAACTGCAAAAACAGGGGATTCAGGCGATTGTGGTTCTGGTGCATGAGGGGGGGTTCCCTACCGGTGGGTACAACGAATGTCCAGGGATAAGCGGGCCAATTGTGGACATTGTGCGCCGCACCGACCCTGCCGTCGATGTGTTCATTACCGGCCATACCCATCAGGCGTATAACTGTGTGTTGGCTGGGCGGGTGGTGACCAGTGCGGCGGCCTTTGGGCGGTTGCTGACGGAAATCACGCTCACCCTCAACCGGCGTACCCAGGATGTGCAGGCGGTGCAGGCAAACAATCTCATAGTTACCCGCGATGTGCCTCCAGATGGAACGCTCACCCGTTTGCTTCGCCGTTACAAAGCCCTGGCCGACCCCTTGGCCAACCGGGTGATTGGGCAGATCACAGCAGACATCCTGCGGACCCCTAGCCCCAGCGGCGAAATGCCCCTGGGGAATCTGATTGCCGATGCCCAGTTGGCGGCCACCCAAGCGCCGGAACAGGGGGGAGCCGTCGTGGCGTTTATGAATCCGGGGGGGATTCGGGCGGATTTGACCTATACAGCGGGGGGGCAGGTGACCTACGGGCAGGCCTTTGCCGTGCAGCCCTTTGGCAACAACTTGGTCACCATGACCCTCACCGGGGCGGAGATCAAGGCGCTGTTGGAGCAGCAGTTTGATAACCCAGCGCCGGGGCAAAACCGCATCCTCCAGGTGTCCCAGGGCTTTCGCTACCGCTGGTTGCCCACGGCGCCCCCAGGCCAGCGGGTGCAGGAGATAACCCTCAACGGCCAGCCCCTGCGCCCGGAGCAAACCTACCGGGTGACGGTGAATAGTTTTTTGGCTGACGGGGGAGACAATTTCACGGTTTTGCGCCAGGGACGGGACCGCCTGGGGGGCGTGACGGATTTGGCCGCCTGGGAAGCCTATTTCCGCGCCCACTCCCCCCTGTCCCCACCCGCTTTGGGACGAATTTTGAATTAGTTTTATTGGTTTTTCACCAAGACCTAAACGACGGTGGTGGCCTCTGCCAGCGCCCGTTGCATCAGCAGGGCATGGGAACCCCGTTCCGGCTCGCCTGGGGCCGGGCGGCGTTGGATGTAGGTGCCATCGGGCTGCAAATCCCAGGCTTGGCGGTTGTCGGCCCACATCAGTTCCAGAATCTCCTGCAATTGCTGTTTGATCCCCGCATCCAGCACCGGCGTCAACACTTCCACCCGCCGGTCCAAATTGCGGGTGCGCCAGTCCGCACTGCCAATGTAGAGATCGTCTTGGCCGTTGTTGTGGAACCAAAACACCCGTGAATGCTCCAAAAACCGGCCAATGATGCTCACTACCTGAATCCGTTCACTCAAGCCCGGCACCCCCGGTCGCAGCGTACACATCCCCCGCACCAACAGGCGAATTTCCACCCCCGCCTGCGCCGCCTGATAGAGTTCCAAAATAATGCCCGTGTCGGCCAGGGCGTTCATCTTGGCAAAAATGCGGGCGGGTCGGCCCTGGCGGGCATGGTCGGCTTCCTGGCGAATCAACCGCACCATTTCCTCCCGCATATTCACCGGCGCCACCAACAACTGGCGATACCGCCGTTGCCGCGAATAGCCAGTCAAGAAATTAAACAATTCCGTCACATCGGCAGCCAGGTCATCCCGACAGGTGAGAATGCCGAAATCCGTGTAAATCCGGGCGGTTTTCGAGTTGTAATTGCCCGTGCCCAGGTGAATATAGCGGCAAATGTCCTCCCCCTCCCGGCGCACCACCAGGGCCAGTTTGCCGTGGGTTTTCAGACCGATCAACCCATAGACCACATGCACCCCCGCCTGTTCCAACCGCCGCGCCCAGAGGATGTTGTTTTCCTCGTCAAAACGGGCTTTCAACTCCACCAGCACCGCCACCTGAATCCCATTTTCCGCCGCCGTGATCAACGACTGGACAATGGGCGAATCCCCGGATGTCCGGTACAGCGTCATTTTGATCCCAATCACCTCCGGGTCGTTGGCCGCCTGCTCGATAAACCGCTCCACCGTACCCGCAAAGGAATGGTAGGGGTGATGGACAAAGACATCCCCCTGGCGGATCAAACCAAACCAGTCCACGCCCCCCTGGGCTTCGCTGTAGGCTTTTGCCGTAAACCGGGCAGGGATCACCGGCGTCCAATCCGGGTCGCGCAACTCCGGGTAGGGCAAAAACGCCAACTCCAGCAAATCCCCCAAATTCAACAGGGTACTAATCTCATAAATCCAAGGCGGTGCGATGTTCAACCCCTGGGTGAGGGTATCCCGCACCAACTCCGGTGCCCCTTGGATGATTTCCAAGCGGGTGGCCTCCCGACCATAACGGCGACTGCGCACCTCTTTTTCAATTTCTGCCAGCAAATCCCCCGCCTCATCCTCCCGGATTTCCAAATCCGCATCCCGCGTCACCCGAAAGGGATACCAGCCTACGAGTTCCATCCCCGGAAACAGGGCCGACAAATGGTGGCCGATCACCTGCTCCAAGGGCACCCCCAACCAGCGCACCCCCGCCGGTCGCAGCGGCTCCGGCAGCGTGACAAACCGTTTCAGGGCCTTCCCCCCCGGATTGGAAGCCGCCTTAGTCGGGACTTTCACCCGGGCAAAGTGCTGCTGACCAGTTTTCGGGTCCCGCAGCAGAACCGCCAGGTTCAAGCTCAGGTTGGACATATAGGGGAACGGATGGCCGGGGTCCACCGCCAGGGGCGTGAGAATGGGAAACACCTGGCGCAGGAAGTGGTTGTGCAAATAGGCTTGCTGTTCCGGGGCAAGCGTGGGGTAATCGGCAATGACAATCCCCGCCGCTGCCAAACGGGGACGGACCTGCTGGGCAAAATACTCGTGTTGTTGGGCCACCACCGGGGCCAGATGGGCGCCGATCAAATCCAGTTGTTCCTGGGGCGTGAGGCCATCCGGTGTGCGGGTGGTCACCTGGGCCGCCACCTGCTCCCGCAGCGCATCAATCCGCACCATAAAATACTCGTCCAAATTGGTGCTGAAAATGGCGAGAAATTTCACCTGCTCCAACAGGGGCGTGCGGGGGTCCAAGGCTTCGTGCAACACCCGGTCGTTGAAATACAGCCAGCTTTTTTCCCGGTTGAGAAAGTGGCTGGGATGGGCCAACGGCAGGGGAGCAACGTCATTCATCGGTTGCACCTGGTCAAACGGTACCCCTACTGTACCAGGTTTGCCCTGTCGCCCATAAACCCGTGTTGCCGCAGAAAATCGGCTGTCACCGGGGGGGCAGCCGCCCCGGTTTGCAGGAATTTCTCCACGTATTTACCCAACATATCCGCCTCCAGGTTCACCGGGTCCCCTGGGCGCAGGTATTGCAAGTTGGTCGCCCGATAGGTCAGGGGAATCACCGCCACCTGCACCCCTGCCGGCAACACCCGGGCCACCGTCAAACTAATCCCATTAATCGCAAGGCTGCCTTTGGGGATCAGATAGCGGTGTACCTCCGGCGGCACCCAAAAATCCAATTCCCAAAACCCCTGGCCCACCGCCACACTCCGGGTCAAAGTACCCACCCCATCCACATGCCCGCTGACAAAATGCCCCCCCAGTTTCTGACCCACCCGCACCGCCGGTTCCAGATTCACCCAACGGCGTTGCCCTAAACAGGTGCGCTGGCGGGTCTCCGGGGAGATGGCCGCCGTAAATCCCTGCCCATCGTAGGCCGTGACCGTCAGACACACCCCGTCCACCGCCACACTGTCGCCGACTGCCATATCGGGAAACCGCTGCATCTCGGTCGCTATGGTCAGGTCGTCGGGGGTCTGGGCGATAACTTGGCCTAGGGCACAAATCAAACCGGTAAACATCGGGGGAGACAGGGGATGACCGCAGGCACCCTTTCGTCCTAGTATAGAAATAGCGTACATCCATCGTTACCCAAAGGCGGTAAGACCGAAGCATGGTTGAGATGAAGGTTGCTGGGATCGCCCTGGATGCCCTGAGTCGCAGTCCCATTGTCTTACTCAAGGATACGACAGACCGGCGGGCATTACCGATTTGGATTGGCCAAGCGGAGGCCAGGGCCATCATCAGCGCGCTGGAGGGGGAGGAGTTGCCCCGCCCCTTGACCCACGACCTAATGCTCAATAGTTGGAAGTTGTGGAACGTGACCCTCAAGCGGGTGGTGATCCATTCGCTGCAAGATAACGTGTTTCATGCGGTGTTGTACCTGGCGCGGGGGGATGAGCTGTGGCAGTTGGATGCCCGCCCCAGCGATGCTATTGCCTTGGCGCTCAAGGCCAATGTCCCGATTTGGGTGATGGAGGAAGTGGTGGCCAATGCCTCGATTCCGGTGGACCGGGAGGCGGACGAGGCGGAGTTGGCGGCGTTTCGGGAGTTTGTATCGAAGGTGCGACCGGAGGATTTTGTCGGACAACGGGGTTATAGCGAGGGGCAGGAATCGTCAGACCGGGGTTAGGCTGGCCGCACCGCGGACTGGGGCTGTGGGCAGGGGTGGTTTTGGCATGGATTTACCTGCCCATTGTGATTTTGGTGGTCTATTCGTTTAATGATTCCCGGTTTACGGGGGTCTGGCGCGGGTTTACGTGGCATTGGTATCGGGTGTTGCTCACAGGCGGTGGGGGGGCCTTCCCGGAGACGGTGGGGTTTGGCAGTTATGGGATGATGCCCGCCCTGGGGAATAGTTTGGTTGTGGCGACGGTCACCACGGGGGTGGCGACGTTGCTGGGTACGGCTTTGGCGTTGGGGTTGGACCGGGTGCGCGGGCGGGGCCGGGTGGCGATTGAGGTGTTGGTGTTGTTGCCGCTGGTGATCCCGGAGATTGCCCAGGGGGTGTCGCTGTTGGTGTTTTTTACCCTGGGGTTTCGCCTGTGGGAGGCCTGGGGGGGCGGCAAACTGAGTCTGGGGTTGCCGACGGTGACCCTGGGGCATATCAGCTTTGCCATTTCTTTTGTGGCGTTGGTGGTGCGGGCGCGGTTGGCGGAATTGGACCCCCGCTGGGAGGAGGCGGCGTTGGATTTGGGCGCCAATCGCTGGCAGACCCTTTGGCGGATTACCTTGCCCTGGTTGACCCCGGCAATCGTAACGGGGGCGCTGTTGGCCTTTACCCTCTCGTTGGATGATTTTGTGGTGGCGCTGTTTACGGCTGGGGTTGGCGCCACTACGCTACCGGTTTTTGTCTATGGCATGATTAAATTTTCAGTAACTCCTGCCATCAATGCCATTTCCACGCTGATGTTGGTGGTTTCCACGCTGTTGGTGGTGTTGGCCTGGTGGTTGCAGGGGGAAGGGGGCACTGCTGGGTTCACGGAGGTATAAGGGGGGGTGCAGCGCAAATCCTGGTGGCACTGGCTGGGGGTGCTGGCCCTGGGTCTGGCGGTAGGCTGTAGTGGGTTTTCGCGTTTGGCGTCGCCGCCGCCGCCGACTTTAAGTGTTTACAATTGGGCAACGTATATTGCCCCCCAGGTGCTGACCGACTTTGAAAGGCAGTTCCATGTCCGTATTAAGTACGACACTTTTGATAGCCCCGATACGCTCTATGCCAAATTAAAACCGGGGAATCCCGGCTATGATGTGATTTTTCCCTCGGACTACATGGTGACCCGCATGATCAAAGAGGGGATGCTGGTGCCGTTGGAGCCGCAGCAAATTCCCAACCGGGTGCATCTGGGGGAGACCTTTCGCAACCCGGACTACGACCCCGGCAACCGCTACAGTGTGCCCTATTTGTGGGGAACCCAGGGGATTGGCTACAACCGGGCTAAAGTCGGGCGCACCGTTGACCGTTGGGAGGTGATGTTTGACCCGCAGTACCGGGTTGCCTGGCAAGAAGAATCGCGGGCGACTTTGGGGGCGGTGTTGATTGCCCTGGGCTTGGACCCCAACACCACCGACGCCAGGGCGATCAACCGGGCGCGGGACTGGCTGCTCCAGCACAGCGGCAACATCGTCGCGTTTGCCCCGGATACGGGGGAGGAATTGCTCAACCAAGGGGAAGTGGTGCTGGCGTTGGAAAATAGCGGCGATGTCTTGCAAGTCATGGCGGAAAACCCCGACCTGGCCTATGCCATTCCCCGGCAGGGTGCGATTTTGTGGGTGGATGCGATGGCCATTCCCAAGGGAGCGCCCCATGTGCAATTGGCCCACCAATTTATCAACTATTTGCTTGACCCCCAGGTGGCGGCGCAAATTGCCAACTACACCCGCTATGCCACGCCCAACCAAACGGCCATTGCCCAAAAACTCATCCGGGCAGCGGATTTGCAAAACCCGGCCATTTACCCGCCGCCGGAGGTGATGGCAAAACTGACGGTTCTCCAAGATGTGCCTCCGGCTGCCCTCAAGCTCTACGAGGCGGCCTGGAATGCGGTCAAACTCAAGGTGGGGAAGGGCTGATGTTGCGGTTGACCCAGGTGTGGAAGACCTACCCCGGCGAAACGCGCCCGGCGGTGGCGGGGGTGGATCTTGAGATTCAGGCCGGGGAATTTTTCGCGTTGGTGGGGCCTTCTGGCTGCGGCAAAACCACGACCCTGCGCCTGATTGCCGGGTTTGAAACCCCGGATCGCGGCGACATTCGTCTGGGCGAACGCTCCCTGCTGGGGGTGCCGCCCTTTCAACGGCCTGTGCATACGGTGTTTCAGAATTACGCCCTGTTTCCCCATCTGACCGTGGCCCAAAATATCAGCTTTGGTTTGGAGGTGCGGGGGGTAGGGCGGCGAGAAATTCGCTCCCGGGTGGCGGAAATGCTGGCCCTGGTGCGCCTGGATGGCTTGGCGCACCGTTATCCCCGGGAACTCTCTGGCGGCCAGCAGCAGCGGGTGGCCCTGGCGCGGGCCTTGATCCAAAAACCGCAGGTGCTTTTGCTAGATGAACCCCTGGGCGCATTGGACCTCAAACTCCGCAAGCAGATGCAGATCGAACTCAAACAGATGCAACAGCAGTTGGGTCTGACCTTTCTCTATGTCACCCACGACCAGGAGGAAGCCCTGGCTCTGTCCAACCGCCTGGCGGTAATGCAGGGAGGGCGGGTGCTGCAGGTGGGGACGCCCCAGGAGGTGTACGAACAGCCCAACTGCTATTTCGTGGCGGATTTCCTGGGGGAATCGAACTTTGTGCCTGGCCAGGTGGTGGAACTGGGTTGCCCGTGGTTGCAGGTGCGTTTGCCTAACGGCCAACAGGTACGGGTGCAACACCCCGGCGGCCATCTCAGCCTGGGCGCCGAAGTTACCCTGCTGATTCGCCCGGAACAGGTGCAGCTACAACCGGCCACGGCTGGGGAATCTGCCGCACGGATTACGGAGGTGGATTATTTGGGGGTGGACACCCGCTACTGGGTGCAACTGCCGGGCAGTCCCTGTCTGCAAGTGCGCCAGGCCGGGGGTGGCTTCCAGGTGGGCGAACGGGTGCAGGTGCATTTTCCCGCCACAGCCCTGCGGGTAATTGGTCTGGAGACCTCTGCCCCGGCGGAACAGGAAGTGTGGCACCCTTCCCCACCGGCGGTTCGCCAACCGGAAACACGCGAATCCCAGGCAGATGTTCGCAGTTGATTCCCAAGAGCACCATCCGGCGTCGGTGCCTGCAATTTCTGCTTGTGCCAGCACTGGCAAAACATCCCGATCCAGGCATTCTTCAGGACGAGTTAGAATCACATAAAAACATCCGGCCAGCGTGACGGCTTTTGCCGGAGCATCCTTGGTGTTTTGACAGGCTCCCGGCGAATCTGTTAACTTAAATAAAATTTAAGGAACCTTGATCATGGAGGCACTGATCGCGATTGGGCGGGGCAAGCTGGCGCGGCGGGCTTACGGCATTGACGAAATTGCCCTGGTGCCGGGGTCAGGGACGCTGGACCCAGCTTTGGCGGACACCACCTGGTCCATCGGCGGGATTGTGCGGGAAATTCCCATCATTGCCAGTGCCATGGACGGCGTGGTGGACCCCCGGATGGCGGTATTGCTGACGGAATTGGGGGCGATGGGGGTGCTGAATTTGGAGGGGTTGCAAACCCGCTATGAATCCCCGGCCCCGATCCTCGAGCAAATTACCCAGGTGGGCGACGACGAATTCGTCGGGTTGATGCAACGGTTGTACCAAGAGCCGATCAAGCCGGAGTTGGTCACCGCCCGCATCCAGGAAATCAAGCAAGGGGGGGGTATTGCCGCCGTAAGCAGTACGCCCGCCCGGGCCGCCACCCTAGGGCCGTTGGCGGCGGCAGCAGGTGCAGATTTGTTTTTTGTGCAGGCGACGGTGGTCTCGACGGCGCATTTGACCGTACCGGGGGTAGCGCCGTTGGATTTGCACCGGTTTTGTCAGGAATTGCCGATTCCCGTGGTGCTGGGCAACTGTGTGACCTATGGGGTGGCCCTGAACCTGATGAAAGCGGGGGCGGCGGCGGTGCTGGTGGGGATTGGCCCGGGGGCGGCCTGTACCTCCCGCGGCGTGTTGGGGGTGGGGGTGCCCCAAGCGACGGCGGTGGCCGACTGTGCGGCGGCGCGGGAGGATTACTATGCCCAAACCGGTCGCTATGTGCCTGTAATTGCCGATGGGGGGCTGGTGACCGGCGGCGACATTTGCAAAGCCATTGCCTGCGGGGCAGACGGGGTGATGATCGGTTCGCCCTTGGCGCGGGCGCAGGAGGCTCCTGGCCGGGGTTACCATTGGGGCATGGCCACGCCGAGTCCGGTGCTGCCGCGGGGGACGCGCATTCGGGTCGGCACTACCGGCACCTTGGCGCAAATTCTCCGGGGGCCGGCTCTCCTGGATGACGGTACCCACAACCTCCTAGGTGCCTTGAAAAACAGCATGGCTACCGTGGGCGCCAAAAACCTGCGGGAGATGCAACAAACCGAGGTGGTCATTGCGCCTTCCCTGTTGACCGAAGGGAAAGTCTATCAGCGGGCGCAAAAACTGGGCATGGGTAAATGAGGGCCGAGCGCCTCACGTTGTCTATAAACATGCAGCAGGCACCAGCCGCAAGAGATACAGACAAGGGACTGGCCTCACCCAGATAAATTTGCTTATAATAAGAGAGTGCGGAGACGCAAGTTTCCGTTCACTCCTCACACCACACTCTGGCCTAAGCTGGTGCTTAGGTCTTTTTTTGTCTTGAGCAGCGGGCCGGCTTAGGAGAATGGCCAGTTTTTTGTGGTAATATGAGATACATTGATTCCGAATCAGGCAGAGGATGGATGCTTATGTCAGATGCAGCCCCCGTCACCGATGCAACGTTTGAGCAGGAGGTTCTTAAAAGCCCAATTCCGGTGTTGGTGGACTTTTGGGCGCCTTGGTGCGGGCCGTGCCGGATGGTGGCGCCGGTAGTCGACGAGGTGGCGCGGGAGTTTGCCGGGCGGGTGAAGGTGGTCAAGCTCAACACGGACGACAATCCCAAAACTGCCAACGAGTATGGCATCCGCAGTATTCCGACGCTGATGATTTTCAAGGGGGGGCAAAAGGTGGATGTGGTGATGGGGGCAGTGCCCAAAACGACCCTAGTCAAAGCCCTGCAACAGCATTTATCTACTTAAGGAGCGTGGTGAACGATGGCACGGCGCTGTCAATTGACCGGCAAGCGGGCGAATAATGCGTTTGCGGTCTCCCACTCGCACCGGCGCACCAAACGGCTACAGGAGGTCAATCTGCAATGGAAGCGGGTGTGGTGGCCGGAGGGGCAACGCTGGGTGCGGTTGCGGCTCTCGACCCAGGCGATTCGCACCTTGCAACGGCGGGGCTTGCAGGCAATGGCGCAGGCGGCAGGCCTTGACCTGCACAAGCTGTGACAGCGCCGTTTCGCATCGGCAACGGCTATGACATTCACCGCTTGGTGCCCGACCGGCCTTTGATCTTAGGGGGGGTGACGATTCCCCACAGCTTGGGTTTGTTGGGACATAGTGATGCGGATGTGTTGACCCATGCGGTGATGGATGCCCTATTGGGAGCCTTGGGTTTGGGGGATATTGGGCATTATTTTCCCCCGCAGGACCCCCAGTGGGCGGGTGCAGACAGCGTGGCGCTGTTGACCCAGGTGCGGCAATGGGTGACGGCGCGGGGCTGGCAAGTGGCGAATGTGGATACGGTGGTGGTGGCGGAGCGACCCAAGTTGAAACCGCATATCCCGGCGATGCAGGCGCGGCTGGCGGCGGCTTTGGGGGTAACGCCCGCCCAGGTCGGGGTGAAGGCGACCACCAATGAGGGGTTGGGGCCGGTGGGGCGGGAAGAGGGCATTGCTGCCTACGCGGTGGCCTTGTTGGTGCCCTTGGCGGCGGCAGGGTCATAGTTGACGGTTTGGCGAAATTTGATTAAGCTAAAAAGCGTGAAACCATTGGTTTATCGGAGTTCATAGCCTACAATGCACAGGGAAGTGCTACGAATAAACCAATCCTGTTGCTAAAAAATTCTCAGTTTTTTGGTGAGGCTGATGGTATGAATAAGGAAGAGTTGGTCACGGAAGTTGCCTCGAAGGCGGGGACGACCAAAAAAGTGGCTGAGTCGGTCCTGGATGCCACCTTGGAAGCCATTATTAATTCGGTAGCGGAAGGCCAAAAGGTGACGTTGGTGGGGTTTGGCTCGTTTGAGGCGCGCAAACGGCAAGCGCGGGAAGGGCGCAATCCCGGCACGGGCGACCCCCTGCACATTCCGGCCAAAACGGTGCCGACCTTTTCGGCGGGCAAGTTGTTTCGGGAAAAGGTGGCCAACGGGGGCGCCGGTAGTACGGATAATTAAAAAGCGTTAGCAAAAGTGGTTTCAGGTCCCCAGGTGCGGGTGACCAATTCGGCAGCAGGTGTGCGGTACCAGGCGGCGAGAGCAGCCAGTTCTGCCTGGACGGATTGGGTTGCCGGCCAGGTGGGGTCGTCGTAGCCCAGTTCGCGCAGACCGGCAATCCACACGGCGGGACTGACCCAGTGCTGTTGGCCCAGGGCCAGGAGGTTCCAGGGGGTGGGGCTGCTCTGGCGGAGGGTATCTTCGACCCAGCGGTGGACTTGGGTTACGGTCGGCAGGGGTGGTACTTGGTTGTGCAGGTAAATGACTTGGGGGCGGGCTAAGGCCACCAACCACTGCACGTATATGGGCGCGGGGGGCAAGCTCCAGAGAATGAGGGCCTGGTAGGTGCGGCGGGGACGGTCGTAGTCCACCTGGGGATAGGCGGGAAACTCCGGGCGTTGGTAGCCGTACAGGAGAAATCGGTGTTCGGGCTGGTGGGTAAACAGGCGTTCCGGGTCCGCCAGGGGCACACAGGTGGGAATTTGGGGGCAAGGGGGCGGCGGTTGGATTTCCAGTTGCGGGATGGGGTAGCGCACGCCCAACAGTTCCAATTCCAGGGTCGTCTGGCCCTGAAATTCGTTGGGACGCAGGGTGTAGGCCAGGTCCACCCATTCGGGCAGGGGCAGATGGGGCGCCCAATTCCAGGCGACCACTTTTTTTTCGCCCGTCGCATCTGCCACTGTCAGTTTGGCGTGATTTTTCTCCTTGCCGATGACCTGTTGCTCCCGCACCTGCACCCGCCGACTCCACAGTTGCGGTTCGGGGTTGGCGATGCCGTAGGGTTGTAGCCGTTGCAGTTCGTCATACAGCGTCAGGGTCAGTTCCCCCAACTGGGCCTGGGCGTGCAATTCGACCAGGGGACGCAGATGGTAGGGCTGCAAACACCGGCGGCCAAAGGCCTGGAGCCGCTCCCGCCACTGGGGAAAATGGGCCGCTGGGAGCGTAAAGCCACCGGCTGCCCGATGGCCGCCATAGCGTTCCAAAAATTCCTTGCCCGCCTGCAGGGCCTCGTACACATGAAATTCGGGAATGCCGCGCGCCGAACCCCGGATCACCGTCTGCGCCTCGTCCTCATAAGTGCCTAAAAACACCGGCACCCCGTACCGTTCCACCAACCGGGCGGCGACAATCCCGATCACCCCGTGATGCCAACCCGGTTGCACCAGCACCAGCACCGGCTCTTGGGCAAAATCCGGGGGGTGCTGTTCACACCACTGCACCACTGTTTCCTCGATTTCGCGGCACAACTGCCGCCGCCGCTCATTGGTCGCCTCGCATTCCTGCGCCCGCTGGCGTGCAACCGCCTCATCCTCTGTCGTCAATAGCTCAATCACCACCTGCGGGTCCCCGATGCGCCCCACCGCATTGATACGCGGCCCCAGTTGAAATCCCACCTGCTCCGGGGACAACGCTTGCACCGTGCCCAACCCCGCCACCTCCATCAAGGTACGCACCCCCAGCAGTTGGGAATTGGCCAACAACCGCAATCCCTGCTGCACCCAGCGGCGGTTCACCCCCGTCAACGGCGCCATATCCGCAATCGTCCCCAAGGTAAACAGTTCCAGCAGGGGCTGCGTCAGGTCTTCCCCATACCCCAACCGTGCCGCCACCTCCAGCCCCAGCAGGTAGGCCACCCCCACCCCCGCCAAACCCCTGTAGGCCGAATCCGCCGGGATCAAATGCGGGTTCAAAATGGCGTCTGCCGGGGGCAACGCCGCCGGTGGCTCGTGGTGATCCGTCACAATCACCGTCATCCCCAACTCCCGCGCCAGGGCAATCGGGGCAGGCGCCGCAATGCCATTGTCAACCGTAATCACAACCGCCACCCCTTGGTCAGAAAACTCCTGGACAATCCGTTCGTTGATCCCATACCCTTCCCGCATGCGGCTGGGAATCGCATAGTCCACCTGCGCCCCCACCCCCCGCAGCAGCCGCACCAACAGCGCCGTACTGGTCATCCCGTCGGCATCGTAATCCCCGCAGATGGCAATTTTTTGTCGCCGTTGCGCCGCCTGCGCCAAAATCTCCACCGCCTTCGGCAAATCCTGAAAATCCGGGAACGGGGGCGGCAAGGGTTCCTGGTGGGGGTCAAAAAAACGCCGAATCTCCGCCGCCGTTTGCAGACCCCGCTCTGCCAGAATCTGCACCGTCAGGGGCGACAACCCCAACGCCTGGGCCAAATCCGCCCGGACAGGCTGGGGGGGACGCATCAACCACCGCTGTACCGGCCAAGAACGCATTGCCGACCTCAAGACTGTTCCTGCACTTTCGCACGATAAAGTTCCACACTCACCTGACCCGCAAAATCGGGAATCGGGGGCGCCACCTTAGTCACCCGCAACCCCACCGCCTGCACCAGCGGCAAGGCCAACACCCGTTGCAGCAACACATAGGCCAGCCGTTCCAACAACAAAAACCGCTCATTGCGAATCGTCGTGGTAATCCGGTCAATCACCTCGCGATAATCCAACGTATCCGCGATGGCATCCGTTTGCCCCGCCCGTTCCAACGACAATTCCAACCGCACATCCACCGCAAACCACTGCCCCAGCGTGCGTTCCTCCGGCAAAAAACCCGTGTACCCGTAGGCCCGGATATTATGCAGCACAATCGTATCTGCCATCACCAACCCACCTGCGATGTCCAGGATAAACCCTATCAAAAATAATCCTTGCGGCGACGCAATTCCGCAAAGGTCGCCACCGGTGTCTCTGTGCCCAAAAGCCGTTGAATCCCCGGTTGATCCCAGCGCAAAAACGGATTAATTTCCCGCTCCAAACCCAAAGTTGTGGGAATGGTTGCCTGGCCCTGGCGGCGTAACTGTTGCACCTTTTGGGCATAGGTTTGCAGGGCCAAATTTTCCGGTTCAACAGTCAGCGCAAAACGCAAATTATTCTCCGTATATTCATGGGCGCACCATATCCGGGTAGTTGCAGGCAACTCCCGAATTTGCCGCAGGGAATTGAGCATTTGCGCCGGCGTCCCTTCAAACAAACGGCCACATCCCCCGGAAAACAACGTATCCCCGATAAAGAGTTCCCCTGGGGCATCAGACGTGGGCAAAAAATAATAGGCAATATGGGCTTTCGTATGTCCAGGGACAAAGTAAACCGTCGCCGTTCGACCGGCAAACGTAACCTGATCCCCCGCTTCTAAAAAAACATTTTGTCCCGGAATCCGTCCCCGGTCCTGCGCTCCCCCATAAACCCTGACATTCGGGAAAGAGGCCAACAAATCCCGATTTGCCCCCACATGATCCCCGTGATGATGCGTATTAAAAATCGCGGTTAATTGTAATTCCTGCGCGCGTAAAAAATGCAGCACTGGGGCGGGTTCTGCCGGGTCAACCACCGCCGCCTGTCCCCCCGGTTTATCCCACAGGACAAAGATGTAGTTATCGCGCAAAGCCGGTAACCGGGCAATGTGCATGGCTGACCACGCCCAAACCTCAAGCGTATCCCAATTAACTATAACAATCCAGTTTTTAACTTTCCAACATATCGGGTTTCCCGGTGAGTGTTTCCGGGCAGCCATTGGCCCGCGCAAGGGAACTTGCACAGGCAGACTGCGCCCTAGCCGCCCGCTGCATCCCCCGGCCTTGCAAAAATTAGAAAAAATCTGGGCTTGGACGACTTTCGGTAAGCCCTTAACGTGCCCCCCCTTGTCGGGCAGCGGGTCACCCACTTCTGGGGGCCCCCGCCGTAGCTTGGCAGCGAGCATGCAAGGCAAACCGGGAAAAGCCCATAACTTCGTGGAGACGCTCGATGTGGCTCCCAGACGGGGTTTGGGGTGATTTTGAGGGGTTAGAAACAGTACAATGTATAACGATTTGGCGAGATGCTCGCAAATGCCCCTTGACAGGCCCTTGCCATGCGGGTTTCAATAGGGGTATCTCCCCACTCGCTGGGGAACCCAATAAATTGGAAACTTCACGGTAAATGATTCCTTCAGCAGTGGGAATGGTCTCCCCACTCGCTGGGGAACCCAATAAATTGGAAACCGTCAGGGGGGAAACCGTTTTCAAATTCCATACAATCCTCCCCACTCGCTGGGGAACCCAATAAATTGGAAACATTAGAGGGCGGACCCCGTTGGTGGTAATGACCACCCTCCCCACTCGCTGGGGAACCCAATAAATTGGAAACCTTTCACCGTGGTTGTTCCTAGAGCCTCAGACCTCACTTCTCCCCACTCGCTGGGGAACCCAATAAATTGGAAACTTAGTTGGCTTCCAACCAAAAGAGGAGGTGTAGACTCCCCACTCGCTGGGGAACCCAATAAATTGGAAACCAGGCGGTCAACAATCTTGGGATCATACTCGCCAACCACCTCCCCACTCGCTGGGGAACCCAATAAATTGGAAACTCCTTCAGATGCCGGCAGAAGCTGTTTTCCTGGTTTTCGTCTCCCCACTCGCTGGGGAACCCAATAAATTGGAAACTATGCAGCGGCTGAAGGGAAAGTTCTCTTTAGTGGTTGGACTCCCCACTCGCTGGGGAACCCAATAAATTGGAAACTTTGTAATCGCCAAGCTCTTTGTACAGGAAAAACTGCTCCCCACTCGCTGGGGAACCCAATAAATTGGAAACGGACAGGGGGCATTAATTTTCACGGTCAGTGCCCCCTGTTTCCTTGCCGGGGAAGCCAATAAATTGGAAACACGGTCATTTTTGGAAATAAAGAGTTAAAATAGTATTAGCTCCCCACTCCCTGGGGAAACCAATAAATTAGAAAGAAACCGATGAGCAACGCAATCAATTGCCGATAAATTGCAAATTTTATGATGTCTGAACTGGCTAAATCACTCATCTTTTTTGGGGCGCTTTTACTGGGGATTGGCTTATTGCTTTACTTTGCGCCGAGGGTGCCTTTATTTAGTTGGTTTGGCCGCTTGCCCCTGGATTTCAAAATCGAGCGCGACAATTTTAGTTTCTATTTCCCCCTGGGCACATCCATCCTGCTCTCGATGGTCATTTCTGTTTCCCTTTCTCTGGTTTTGTACCTTGTGCGTCGCTTGTCGGAGTAAATCGGAACCCCCCTATCCTTGAAAAATTACTAGGCAAGCCAATCTTCATCCAGAGCCTGAGCCAAGCTAAAATCGGGTACTTCAAGAATTACATTAGGGTCTAACTCACGCACCTTGAGAAACAGTTTCCTGGCATTGCAATATACCAAATTGAAGTGTTCACAAAGGTAGTTTTTAAGCTAGGAATGTCGCCGAGAATGGCTTGAATTTCCAAGCGAAAGTTGGCAACCTCAAGCCGCCAACCTCGAACGTATAGTCGTTTCACAGGAAAATGCAACACTTTGAGGCACTGGTCATCACTGTATCCCCTTCCAGGACAGGGTTTTCAGGTAAAGGCGCATGTCGCAAACTTGTTTGAAATGACTATATTTTTCTCGCTCGGATTCCCAATACTTTAGTGTCAAAAAATGTTCACATAAGGGCATTAAATAACTAAAAATAACTCGTTTTTCGCTTTTGCCCCAGCTCTCAATCTCCGCAATTAAGTGTTCCAGAGCAAGTTGGTTAAAGTCTTTTACGCGCAACCGTGCGACCGTTGGATGTAACCAAAAGGGATGCCTTAGCCCTGGTACTTAGAGAATGTGGGATTGCCAGGGCATTTAATTGAGAACAGCTACCTTTTGGGCCACCAGGCGCTGGATGGTGTAAAAAACCAGCAGTTCTAGGGTGACTTTGCGCTCGTCAATCATGAAGGATTCCAGCGTGCTGGGGGGTGCGCCGTAACTGCTGTAGGCAAAAGTTTTCAGGCCCTTCAAATCCCCTTGCGTAAAAGTAATGATAAATTCGTGTTTCCCTTCGCCCCAAGAACCTCGCACCTGATTTTGGGCCGCCACCCACGACAAATTCACATCGGTAATGTTGATATTCGCCAGGGCTTGGCGCAACGCCGGGAAAAAATGCTCCTCGATGAAAACCGGTAGGGGTTTGTCCTCAATCGGAGGCGCTTTGGCAGGCGGGGCTTTTTTCTCTGCCGCAGGTGTGGCTTCTTGTGCTGGTGGTTTAGGCGGGGTAGGGTCGGACATGACTAACCTCCGGCAATCGCAGGCACAATACTTACTTCATCGCCATCGCGCAAAGGCGTGTCCCGCCCCTGGAGAAACCGGATGTCTTCGCTGTTGACAAAAACATTCACAAACCGACGAATTTGCCCCGACTCGTCACAAAGGCGATGTTTCATCCCCGGCCATTGCTGCTCCAACGCCTCCACCAATTGGGCCACCGATTCCGCCTCACATTCCACCACGTCCCGGTCCTGGGTCAATTTCTGGAGGGGGGTGGGAATCAATACCCGCACTGCCATTGCACGTTCTCCTAAGACGCTCCCAACCTAGTGCCTTGACTTTATTTTACCCCTACCGCCCCCCCAACACCATATATCATAAAAGGACGTTGATTTCCTGAGCCGATGAAACTGTATTTCATCCGTCACGGCTTGGCGCAAGACCCCCAGCCGGATCAACCGGACAGTCAACGGCTATTGACCAAGGAAGGGCACAAAAAAACCCGTCTGGTGGCGCAGCGATTGCTGGCGTTGGGGGTGCAGGTGGAGGCCCTGTTGACCAGTCCCTACCTGCGGGCCAGCCAAACGGCGATGATTTGCCATGAACAGGGGTTGGGGCCGGCGCCGGTGGTTCATGCGTCGCTGCAACCGGGGGGCAATTGGCAGGATTGGCTGAGCTGGTGGCAGGAATGGCAAAGCCGGGGGGGAGGGCCAGTGGCCTTGGTCGGACACCAGCCGGATTTGAGTCACTGGGCAGAACGGCTGGTCTGGGGGGAGGTGCGGGAGAAATTGGTACTCAAAAAAGCCGGGGTGATCCTGGTGGAACTGCCGGAGCAGGGCGACCCGGTGGGGGCCGGGCAATTGCTCTGGTTGCTCCCGCCTAAGGTGTTGGTGGCTTAGGCATGGGGCTGATTCTGGCCGGGGAACGCAGCGGGGTGGGCAAAACGACGCTCACATTGGCCTTGCTGGCGGCGCTGGTTTCTTGGGGGGAACGGGTGCAGTCGTTTAAGGTAGGGCCGGATTACCTCGACCCGCAGTGGCATCGCTGGGTGACCGGGCGGCCTTGTCCCAACTTGGATACGGTGCTCACCTCGCCCGCATATGTCTGCGCCTGTTATGCCTACCACACCCAGGGGATGGCCTACGCCCTCGTCGAAGGGGTCATGGGGCTATTTGACGGCCCGAACAGTACGGCAGAGGTGGCCAAGCTGTTGGGGTTGCCGGTGGTGTTGGTGGTGGATTGCAGGCGCGTGGCGGGTTCGGTGGCGGCCCTGGTGCAGGGTTATGTCCAGTTTGACCCCCAGGTGCAGGTGGTGGGGGTGGTGTTGAATCGGGTGGCCAGCGACCGGCACAGCGAATTGTTGCGGGCGGCGCTCGAACCTTTGGGGATTCCGGTGGTGGGGGAATGTCGGCAACAGGCAGCATTGCACCACCCAGAACGGCATCTGGGTCTGGTACCACCGGCAGAACGGGGGGATTTGCACCAATGGCGGCAGCAATTGACCACCTTGGGGCGTTCCTGCTTTGCCTGGGAGGTTCTGCGTCCGTGGTTACAGGTGCAATCTCAAGGCAATGCGGTTCCCCCCTGGGCGCCTTTGCGGGTGTCCCAACCGGTCACCGTGGCCGTGGCCAGGGATGAGGCCTTTTGGTTTTACTACGACGACCACTTGGCGCTGCTGCAGTGCGCCGGGGTGGAATTGTATTGGTGGAGTCCCTTACGGGATGGGCCTTTGCCACCGGAAGTGGGGGGGTTGATCCTAGGAGGCGGCTACCCGGAACTGTGGGCGGCGGCCTTGAGTCAACGGCAGGAAATTGTGCACGATCTGCGCCGGCGGGTCAGGCGGGGGTTGCCGGTCTATGCCGAATGCGGCGGGTTGATGGTCTTGGGCGAAGCGTTTATTGCCGCCGATGGTCAACTTTGGCCGCTGGTGGGGGTACTGCCGGTGGTGACGCGCATGACCCAACGGTTGACCCTAGGCTATCGGCAGGTTGTGGCGCCCCAGGATACCTGTTTTGTCCAAAAAGGGCAGACCCTCACCGGCCACGAATTTCACTATTCCCAAGTAGTTGGCGGGGAACCCCAGCCCATCTATGCCCAGGCGCGGGTGCATGCGTCCTATCTTCACTGCCATTGGGGGGGACACCCGGCCCAGGTGCAGCGGTTTCTAGCCAGCATCCAACAGGCGGCGGCGCAGGTGGTCTAGGGCTTGACAGGCGCTCAGATGGCGAATCCACTCCCGGCCCCGCTCCGGGCTAAACCGATGCTCCCAAGCGGTCACCGTGCCATCTGCTCCCGCCAATCCCATGTACACCAGTCCCACCGGTTTGGTCTCGCTCCCCCCGCCCGGCCCGGCAATCCCCGTAATGCTCAAGCCCCAGGTGCTCCCTAGCCGTTCCCGCACCCCCACAGCCATCGCCTGGGCCACCGCGGCACTCACCGCCCCCTGGCTGTGTAACACCTCTGCCGGTACGCCCAATAGCCTTTCTTTCACCGCATTGGCATAGCTGACCACCCCGCCTTGGAAGTAGGCCGAACTGCCCGGCACTTCCGTAATCATGGCCCCTAGCAACCCCCCTGTACAGGATTCCGCCACCGCCAGCGTTTCCCCCCGCCGTTGCAACGCCTGCCCCACCACCTTAGCCAGGGAATCCTCATCCACCCCGTAGCAATCCGCCCCCGTCCTGGCCCGCAGTTGCGCTTCCACCGGGGCAATCAACGCCCAGGCCGTCGCCTCATCCCCTGCCCGCGCCGTGATCCGCAACCGGGTTTCCCCTTTACCCGCATAGGGCGCCACCGTCGGGTTGGTCAGGGCAAAAAAATCCTGCACCTTTTCCGCCAGCGCTGCCTCCGAAATCCCCCAAAACCGCAGATTCCGACTGACAATCACCCCGGTCACCCACCCGTGCGTCCGCAAATAGGGCACCGCCGTTTCCCGCCACATGGCCTGCAACTCGCTGGGCACCCCCGGAAACGTCATCAGGGTCAGGTTGGGCCGCGGCGACCAAATCATCCCCGGCGCCGTGCCTTTGGGGTTAGGGAGAACCGTAGCGCCCTGGGGCAAAAACGCCTGTTTGCGGTTATTTTCCGGCGTGGGCAATCCCCGGCGCGCGTATTTTGCTTGAATGTCGGCAAAAATTTCCGGGTGTTCCACCAAGGGGGTTTGGAAATAGCGGGCAATCGCCTCGGTGGTCAGGTCATCCGGCGTCGGCCCCAACCCACCCGTACACAGAATCAGTTGGGAACGCCGGGTTGCCTGGTCCAACACCTGATGAATGCGCTCCATATTGTCCCCCACCACCGTCTGGAAATGATGGCTAATGCCCAAAGCGGCCAATTCCTGCGCCAAAAACTGGGCATTGGTATTGGCAATTTCTCCCAATAACAACTCCGTGCCAATAGCAATAACTTCCGCAGTCATCAAACGCAGCGGCGACCATCCGATTGCAGTGCTAATGTACCATGAGCTGGGAGTGGCCTGAACGGGTGGGGTATCAAGTGCCTGCCGGTGAGGTTGTTGCCTTGTCCACGCCCCCCAGATGGAATTGCCTCCTCAATCAACCCCAATGACATCTCCTTCTGGAGCCTCGCATCAGCTTGGCGGCTAATGGTGACATTTTTAGGACAAACCGCTGGCAACTGCTTACGGCACTTGGGTAGTGCGATGGAATCCTCAAGGCGGTGGCTTGGCCTTTTACGGATAAAATAAAAAAAACATTCCCGCATGATTGCCCGCACGGATGGATGCACTCCGTCTGCACCCGGACACCATCGAACAGGTGCGCCAGAGGGTAGATATTGTGGATGTGGTCTCGACGCGGGTGGTGCTCCGGCGGCAGGGTAAGGGATGGGTGGGTCTGTGTCCCTTTCATGACGACCGAAAACCCAGTTTTTATGTCAACCCCCAAAAACAGCTCTACCACTGCTTTAGTTGTGGGGCAGGTGGGGATGCCATTAAATTCCTCATGGAATTGGGGAAAACCTCGTTTCAGGAGGTGGTGTTAGACCTGGCGCACCGCTATCAAATCCCCATTAAAACCCTAGAGCCAGCCCAACAGGAGCTATACGAACAACAGCTTTCCCGCCGCCAACAACTCTATGAAATCCTGGCGGTGGCTGGGCATTTTTACGAGTACGCCCTCGGGCAAAAAAACAACCAAATGGTGTGGGATTACCTCACCCAAAAACGCCGGCTAACCCCAGAAACCATTAAAAGTTTTCAACTGGGTTATGCACCGCACGGTTGGCAAACGCTCTATGGTTATCTGGTGGAACACAAGGGATTTCCAGCCCCTTTGGTCGAGGAAGCCGGTTTAATTGTCCGCCGCCCCAACGGGGGGTATTACGACCGCTTTCGCAACCGTTTGATGATCCCCATTCGGGATGGGCAAGGGCGCATTATTGGGTTTGGGGGCCGCAGTTTGGATGGGGAAGAACCGAAGTATCTCAATTCCCCGGAAACTCCCTTGTTTCGCAAACAGCACACCCTGTTTGCCCTGGACCGAGCCAAAGAGGCAATTGCCCGCCAGGACCAGGTGTTGGTGGTGGAAGGCTATTTCGATGCCATGGCCCTGCACCAGGCGGGTTTGACCCACACGGTGGCAGTGCTGGGAACGGCGCTCAATGCCGACCAGGTCCGTTTGCTCTTGCGCTATACGGAATCCAAACGGGTGATTCTCAATTTTGATGCGGACAAAGCCGGGCAAAAGGCAGTCGCACGGGTGATTGATGAGGTTAAAGACCTGGCCTACCGGGGGGAAGTGGCGTTACATGTGCTGTATCTGCCCGAGGGTAAAGATGCCGCTGACTATCTCCAGCACCACAGCCCCGACGATTACCAAGCCCTGGTGCAAGCCGCGCCTTTGTGGTTGGATTGGCAAATCAACCAAATTCTCGTGCAACGGGACCGCCACCGCCCCGACCAATTCCAGGCCATTCTCCGGGAACTGGCCACCCTCTTGCGGCAAATCCCCAACCCGGCCCTGCGCCTGCGTTACCTCAGTTTGGCCGTCAATGACCTGAGCCAGGGCAATGCCCGCCTGGTGTTGCAACTGGAAGCCTATCTCCAGCGCCTCCTGCGCGCGCCGGCGGACCGCCCCCCCCGCCTGCCGCCTCCCCCTGTCACCAGCGCCAACCTTCTGGAAGCCGCCGAAGCCCAATTGCTGCGCATCTACCTCCATTTACCTGCCTGGCGCCAACCGGTAGTGGATGCCCTGGAAGAATGGGATTTGGCCTTTTGTACCCCTAGCCATCGCTGGTTGTGGCAACAGATTCGCCACCTAGAGCAACGGGTGGCCCAAGGCGGCGGCGTCCCCCACACCCTGGATTTGATTGCCGCTGTGCAACGGTTTCACCAGGAGGCCCCCGAACACATGCCCCAGGTGCAACGCCTGTGCCAGTTGGACGAGCTAACCGAATTAGAACTCCACCAGCCCCAGCGGGTCATCCAGTCGGCGGTGGCGACAATGGCGCGGGTGATCTGCGAAAAAAACTGCAAACAACTCCTTGCCCTCTGGCAAGAACGCAGCGCCCTTTTAGCCCAAACCCAAGCCGACGACCAGCGCCAAGCCCTCCTGGCGGAACTCCAACGCCTCCAGGACTCCATCCAAGCAGAAAAAAACTACCTCGAACACCTCGACCGGCAACGCTGGTTCCACCCCACCTGCTCCCAGCCCGTCTCGCCCACCCCCGACGAACCCGACCGATGACTAACGCCGTACCTTCGCGCTAAACCCCAGGGCCTTAAACTGACTCAACTGCAACGGCGCCGGTTGACTCGCCGGTACCATCAACGGCAAATGGAATTCGCTGATTCCCGGCGGTATCTCGTCAATCGTCCCCACCCGCCCCCGCTTGGGCAACGCCGGTTCCCCGTTGGCGTCATAAATGCGGCCAAACACATCCGCATCGTACACCGTCTTGTTGGTGGGATTTTCCGCCTGCCCCGTCAACCAGTAACACCGGGCCGGTAACGTATTGCCACCACTGGTCACCGCCCCTTGGGCCAACTCCGGCGGACAGTCCTCCAAACGCAAATGGGAAAGCCGAACCTCTGTCAACGCCTGCACCGGGCGGGTCTGCCCCCACCACAACACCAGTACAGCCACTACCAGGCCCAACCACCGCACCATCATCGGTAACGCCTTGCTAGCGTATCAACCAGGGTATCAAAAATTCCAGGCAGCGGCACAGGGTAAACAAATATGCTTTATTTATCACAATCTACAAAGACTTATCACAATAATGCAACAAGGGTTGTCAGGGGGGAAAAGGATTTTTTATCCTAAAAATAGGCACCTAGGAAGAGCGCAAAACATTCTGGATCGCGACGTAGGTGCCCCGGTCGAGATCCAACCTGATTCCCAGCAGGGATGGCCTAAAACCCGTTGTCTGTAGAGGCAGCGAGGTAGCCAAAAAGGTTCAAGTTCGGTGGCCATAAATGAGGGTGTGTTAACGGAGCGTGCAACGGTTTGACGTTGGCGCCTTCACGTTAAGCCCTGGAGATAGGTCTGGATCGATCTAGCCACCATTGGACGCCCGGAGGTGGGAGTTAGGTCTGTTGTCCCTTACGTTCACACCTTATCCAAACCACACATTCCCTTGATGATCACACTCGGAGGGTTTGGCTCACGGTACAGCCAAGCCCTCGTTGCGTTTTGGGGGCTGTTTTTGGGGTACCTTGGGGATAGGGAGGGAGGGTTGACGATGGCATCCCCGGAGTTGGTCACGCAGGCGAAACAGGCGGTTGGGCAGCAGGCGGCGCAGTTGGTGCAATCGGGTATGGTGGTGGGGCTGGGCACCGGTTCCACGGCGGCGTTTATGATCCAGGCGTTGGGAGAGCGCCTCCGGCGGGGGGAACTGCAGGAGGTGCGGGGAATTCCCACGTCCTTTCAGGCGGCGGTGCTGGCGCGCCAAGCGGGCATTCCCCTCACGACGTTGGATGAGGTGGCAACGGTGGATTTGGCGATTGACGGGGCCGATGAGGTGGACCCGCAGAAGAATTTGATTAAGGGGGGCGGGGCGGCCCACACCCGCGAAAAAATCGTGGACAGCCTGGCGCAGGAATTTGTGGTGGTGGTGGATGCGTCGAAATTGGTGGAGCGCTTAGGGAGTACGTTTCCTGTGCCGGTGGAGGTGTTGCCGATGGCAGTGGTGCCGGTGATGCGGGCTTTGGCACGGCTTGGCGGGCAACCGGAGTTGCGGATGGCGGTGAAAAAAGACGGGCCGGTGATCACCGACCAGGGGAATATGGTGGTGGATGTGACCTTTGCGGCGATTCCTGACCCGGCGGCTTTGGAAGCGCAGATTAATAATATTCCGGGGGTGCTGGAAAACGGCCTGTTTGTGGGGCTAGCAGGGCGGGTGTTGGTGGGAGAAGTCGTCAACGGCCAACCCCAGGTGCGGGTCTGGTGAGGGTGCGGGTGCCGGAATTCTGATAAAATGCTTAACCGATGTGCTTTTGATAACAGCATGGCGGTACGACGGCCCCGGATTGCGGTGGATGCGATGGGTGGCGACTACGCCCCGGAAGAAATCGTGACGGGTGCCCTGCGCGCTCAGGCGGAATTGGAAGCGGATATTCTTTTGGTGGGTGACCTGGAGCGGATAGAACCGCTGTTGGCAGCGCACCAGCATCGGCTGACGCTGGTACCGGCGCGCGAAGTGGTGACAATGGCAGAAGAACCCCTGACGGCTCTGCGCCGCAAACCGGATGCCTCGATTACGGTGGCGATGAATTTGGTGCGGGACGGGCAGGCGGATGGGGTCTATTCGGCGGGCCATACGGGGGCGGCGATGGCGGCAGCTTTGTTGCGGTTGGGGCGTCTGCCGGGGATTGACCGCCCGGCGATTGGGGTGTTGTTGCCCACCTTGTTGCCGGATAAGTCGGTATTGCTGTTGGATGTGGGGGCGAATGTGGATTGCCGCCCGAAGTTTTTGAACCAGTTTGCCCTGATGGGTTCGATTTACAGCCAATGTGTGCTGGGGGTTCCCTCGCCCAAGGTGGGGTTGCTCAATATCGGGGAGGAACCGTGCAAGGGCAACGATGTGGCGGTGCGGGCCTACCAGTTGTTGGCACAAAATCCAGAGATTGAATTTGTTGGCAATGCGGAGGGGCGGGATGTGATTTCCGGGGCTTACGATGTGGTGGTGTGCGATGGGTTTGTGGGCAACATTTTGCTGAAGTTTGCCGAAGGGTTTGGCCGGGTGATTGTGCAACTGTTGCGGGATGAACTGCCGCGGGGCTGGCGGGGGCAACTGGGGGTGCCGCTGTTGCGGGAGAATCTGCGGCGGGTAAAACAACGGTTGGATGAGGCGGAGCATGGGGGTGCGTTGCTGTTGGGGGTGGCAGGGGTGTGTGTGATTGGTCACGGGAGTTCCCAGGCCCCGTCGGTGTTTAATGCCATTCGGGTCGCGGCGGAGGCGGTGGAGCAGCGGGTGGTGCAGCGCTTGGAAGCGAAAGTGGGCGCCCTGACCCAGCGGGAAGGTCGATAGCAGTGCCGGGCGTGCGTTGGGTGGCCACAGGGCGGGCGGTGGTGTCCTCTGTGTTGGATAACCACCAGTTGAGCCGGTTGGTGGACACCAGCGATGAGTGGATTGTCACCCGCACGGGGATTCGCACCCGCCATCTGGTGGCTGCCGGGCAGGGGGTGACGGATTTGGCCGTACAGGCAGCCCAGGCAGCCTTGGCGGCAGCCGGATTGACCCCTTTGGAGGTGGAATTGATTGTCCTGGCGACTTCGACCCCGGATGACCTGTTTGGTTCGGCCAGCCTGGTGCAGGACCGGTTGGGGGCGAAACGGGCGGTGGCGTTCGACCTGACGGCGGCCTGTTCCGGGTTTGTGTTTGGGGTAGTGACGGCGGCGCAGTTTGTCCGCACCGGCACCTACGGCACCACCTTGGTCATCGGCGCCGATGTCCTCTCGCGCTGGGTGGACTGGCAGGACCGGCGCACCTGTATTTTGTTTGGGGATGGGGCGGGGGCGGTGGTGCTCCAGCCGAGCGCCCAGGACCATCTGTTGGGGTTTGAATTGCAAAATGACGGCAGCCAAAACGCCTGTCTCACGCTGGAATACCAGGGGCAACCGCAGCCGTTGATTGATGAATTGGTGGTGCATACGGGCACCTACCAACCGGTGTGGATGAACGGCCAGGAGGTGTACAAGTTTGCGGTCAAGCGGGTGCCGGAGGTGATCGAAAAAGCCCTGTTCCGGGCGGGTTTAGCCAGCGACCAGGTGGACCACTTTATCCTGCACCAGGCCAACCAACGGATTTTGGATGCGGTGGCGGAAAAGTTGGCCGTGTCTCCCCAGCGGATGTTGAGTAATGTGGCGCATTATGGCAATACCTCGGCGGCTTCGATCCCGGTGATGCTGGATGAGGCGGTGCGGGACGGGCGGATTCAGCCGGGGCATACCCTGGTGTTGGCAGGGTTTGGCGCTGGGTTAACCTTGGGGGCGGTTGTCTGCCGTTGGGGCTAAACCGGCTGCCTGGCGTCGCCGCTGCCGGTACGCCTGCATCTGTTCCACAAAGCGGGCAAAGCAATCGTCCGCATCGTGGGGGCCGGGGCTGGCCTCCGGGTGGTACTGCACCGAAAAAATCGGCAAGTCCCGATGGCGCAAGCCGGCAACCGTGTGGTCATTGAGATTCCAAGCGGTAAGTTGCAGCTCCGGTGCCAGGGTGTTTTGGTCCAGGGCAAAGCCATGGTTTTGACTGCTGATGGCGACCTGATGGCCCACCCCCACCGGATGATTCAAGCCGTGATGCCCAAATTTGAGCTTGAAGGTCTGGCCGCCCATTGCCAACCCCAGAATTTGGTGTCCCAAGCAAATGCCAAACAGGGGTCGCCCACTGGCAATTAACGCGCGCACCGTCGCAATGCCTTCGGTGACCGCCGCCGGGTCCCCTGGCCCGTTGGAGAGAAAAATGCCGTCCGGGTCGTAGGCCAAAATGGTCGCGGCTGGCGTGGTCGCCGGCACCACCACCACCCGACAGCCGTAACTGGCCAGCCGCCGCAGAATGTTGCGCTTAATGCCAAAATCAATCGCCACCACCAACAGGGGTTCTGCCGGGGGAGATACCGGGGCAAACTCCCAGGCGGCTGCCGTAGGGGTCGTCCATTCGTACACCTGGGAGGTACTCACCTGAGGCACCAAATTCAACCCGGTCATAGGGGGCGCCTGGGCCACCCGTTCCCACAGCTCCTGGGGGTCGAGAATTTCCGTGGAAATGGCCCCATTCATGGCCCCCTGTTCCCGCAACCGCCGGGTCAGCAACCGGGTATCCACGCCGGTAATGCCTACGACCCGCCAGCGCTCCAAATAGGCCGCCAAGGACTCCTGCGCCCGCCAACTGCTGGGGGTTTCGCAGCCATGCCGGACAATGACCCCCTGCACCTGCACCCGCTCCGATTCCACATCCTCGGCGTTGACCCCCGTATTCCCCAACTCCGGGTAGGTAAACAGGACAATCTGCCCGCAATAACTGGGGTCGGTCAACACCTCCTGATACCCCGTCATGCCCGTATTGAACACCACCTCCCCCACCGCCGTTCCCTTGGCCCCGTACTGATACCCCCGCAACGCCGTACCATCGGCCAGCACCACCAACGCCGGGGCCGCCTTCTGTAAACCCATGCGCCTCCTCCAAGAACTTCAGGTGGATCATACCACCGCCTCCCCCCACCCCTCCTTGTTACAATTTGTGTAGATTGCGCCTAGCCGCAAGGATAACCGCCATGGTTGATTTCGCCCACGTCCTGTACGTTTGGGAGCAGGGGGCGGCTCACTGGGTCACCCAAGAACTCCAGCATTTAACGCCGGTGAGTGTGGGGTTGGTGTGGGGGGCAGGGGTGGTCACCAGTTTGAACCCCTGCATTCTGTCTCTCCTGCCCGTGACGGTGGCCTGTTTGGGGGCCGAACAGGAGGGGGATTGGCGGCAAGCCGGTTGGTTTACGTTGGGATTGGCCACCACCTTGACCGGGTTGGGCATGGGCGCGGCCTTGCTGGGGCGGGTCTATGGCCAATGGGGCAGCGGTTTGTCCCTGGTGGCAGCCGTGGTCGCGATTGGGATGGGGTTGGTGCTGCTGGAAGTGCTCCCGCTGCCGGTGTGGGCGCTGCCATCAGAAACCCCTGCGCGCTCGGGCGGCTGGCGCGCCTATGGGCTAGGGGTCACCTTTGGGTTGGGGTCATCCCCCTGTAGCACCCCCGTTTTAGCCACCTTGCTGGCCTGGGTCGCCACGACCGGCAACGTGGTTTTGGGGTTTGGGCTGTTGCTGGCCTACACCCTGGGCTACACCTTACCGGTGTGGGTGGCTGGCACCTTTACCGCTACCGTGCGGCACTGGTTGCGCTTGCGTCCTCTTTCCCGCTGGTTTCCCCCCGTAAGCGGCGTCATTTTAATTACCTTCGGCGTTTATACCCTGTTGGCCCAGTGGCACTAGACCCGAAAACCACCGGAGCAGCGCGACTCCGATGGTGACGCTTTCGCTGTGGGGGTGGCTTACACCTTGCCCGGCTTGTGCACGATGAAACTAATCATCTGGCACTGTTTGATATTGTCAAAGGCCACCACCTTGATATAGGCATCCGGGTATTCGTAGCGGCAGGCTTGCACCTCGTTCAACACTTCCTGGGTGGACGTGGCGCCAAACAGGGGCAATTTCCACATCGTCCAGTAATGTTCCTCTGCCGACGAGGTTTCATTAAACTCCACCGCCGGGATATAGCCCTTGTCCAAAATGTACTGAATCTGCTTGGTAATTTGGGCATCCGTCAGCGGGGGCAAATAAGAAAGGGTTTCGTAGCGCCGCTGTTTGGGTAAGGTTTTCATGGTTTAGCCTCCGTAATGTGCAAAACGAATTTGCGCCATGTGCGCTTTAGGATTCCAGTTCCGGCCAGGTGGCCGATTCATCGGGTGCCAACTGGGTAAGGCGCTCCAGGTGGCGTTTGCGCTGTTGGATGTTGGCCTGACGAATTTCGGTGCGCACCATTTCCGGCAAAACATCCAGAATGTTTTCCGCCAGATGCTCCCGCACCGTCATCACCCGCCACGCCAACTCCTGCCGTTCGCGCAACAACTCCTCCAGGTACCGTTCCCCGTCCTGAATCTTCTCCGTGGCTGAAAAGGCATTCAGCCAGATGGCCAAGGGGGGGTTGGTCTGGGAAAGCTGCGCCACCACCACCCGCACGGCCTGATAGGTGAGATAACTGCTCAGGACGCGACTGGTTTGGCGGGCAATGTGAGGGTAATCCATAGCCAAACAGGGGAACCGGTACAAACCTTGGCGGTCTGCCCGTTCCCCATGCACCGTCTCTACAGGGTGTCCACCGCCTGGAATTCAAATTTCACTTCCTTCCAGAGTTCGCAGGCAGCCGCCAGTTCCGGCGACCACTTGGCAGCCTCCCGGATGATTTGGTTGCCCTCGCGCGCCAAATCCCGGCCTTCGTTGCGGGCTTGGATGCAGGCTTCCAGCGCCACCCGGTTGGCCGTCGCCCCCGGTGCATTCCCCCAGGGGTGACCCAGGGTCCCGCCGCCAAATTGCAGCACCGCGTCGTCGCCGAAAATCTCCACCAGCGCCGGCATGTGCCAGACGTGAATACCACCGGAAGCCACCGGCATCACCCCGGGCATGGAGGCCCAATCCTGGGTAAAGAAAATCCCCCGCGAGCGGTCTGCCTCCACGTAGTCCTCCCGCATCAGGTCCACAAAACCCATGGTGATGGCGCGGTCGCCTTCCAGCTTGCCCACCACGGTCCCCGCGTGCAGGTGGTCGCCCCCGGACATCCGCAGACACTTGGCCAACACCCGGAAGTGAATCCCGTGGTTTTTCTGCCGGTCAATCACCGCGTGCATCGCCCGGTGGATATGCAACAGCAACCCTTTATCCCGGCAGAACTTCGCCAGCGTGGTATTGGCCGTAAACCCGCCGGTCAGGTAGTCGTGCATGATGATCGGGGTTTTCAAATCCGCCGCAAACTGCGCCCGCTTGAGCATTTCCTCGCAGGTGGGGGCGGTCACGTTCATGTAGTGGCCCTTGATTTCCCCGGTTTCCGCCTGCGCCTTGCTAATGGCCTCCTGCACAAACAGGAACCGGTCCCGCCAGCGCATAAACGGTTGGGAGTTGATATTTTCGTCATCTTTGGTGAAATCCAACCCCCCCCGCAGGCACTCGTACACCGCCCGCCCGTAGTTTTTCGCCGACAGGCCCAGCTTCGGCTTGATCGTACAACCCAGCAGCGGCCGCCCGTACTTATTCAACTTGTCCCGCTCCACCACAATCCCGTGCGGCGGGCCTTGGAACGTCTTCAAATAGGCCACCGGTACCCGGATATCCTCCAACCGCAGGGCTTTGAGGGCTTTGAACCCAAACACATTCCCCACGATGGACGTGAGCATATTGGTCACCGACCCCTCTTCAAACAAATCCAAGGGATAGGCCACAAAACAGAAGTACTGGTTTTCTTCGCCCGGCACCGGCTCAATGTCATAACACCGGCCTTTGTAGCGTTCCAAATCGGTCAAATTGTCCGTCCACACGGTCGTCCACGTACCGGTGGAAGACTCCGCTGCCACCGCGGCACCCGCTTCCTCCGGCGGCACCCCCGGCTGGGGCGTCACCCGAAAACAGGCCAACAAATCCGTATCCTTCGGCGTGTAATCCGGCGTGTAATAAGTGAGGCGATAATCTTTCACCCCGGCCTGAAAGCCGACCTGGGTTTGGGTTCGTGGGGCCATATTCCCTAACTCCTTCGCAAACAGTTATCTACCGACCCAATCAAAACCTTTCTCCCTTGCAGCCTGGGGAGAAACAAGGACTAAGACGGGTTTAATTTCACGCTATCACGAAGATTGACCGAGATCACTTCGAAAGGTTTTATAGAAGTCATAACCAAAAATTATTTGTTGCCATTTGTGAAGAAATTTATCCCATTTGCGGCAGGAGAAATGCCGGTGCAGGCGGCTTTGGTCGGCAAATCCCCCTGGGTTTGGGTACCTCTATTGCTAAAGGTGATAGGAACCATCATAATTTTTAATCATTTGTGAGAATGTTGCCTTCTGTGAGAGAAATTTACAGGTTTGTGATAACTGGGGGGAGGTAGTTGGAGATTTCGCAGACGAGAAGGGTTAGGGAATCACTTAAGGAGTTCGCGACCGTTCCTTAGTTTACGCCAAGGGACAGGGCCTAGGCCGAGATGGCTGCTTCCAGAAATTACGATATGCCCCGCCGCTTCTACTCATTCTCGCCTGCGTTGCTGACGATGAATCGGTGCATTGTCCCAAATGAGTACTGATAGGCTTGTCCATGCTGGTCATGAATGCACCGCTAACCATCGCGCAAACGTCACCGCATCGAAACTGCCGTCACATCGCATGGGTGCCATGAAATCCTTGTTTATGCCGACGCTTTTCCCCGTTTTGCCCAACCATCAATCAGACTGTATTCTCTCTGCATGGTTTCTTTCTGGATACCGAAGCTGTTTTTTCTCGTGATATTTCGCCGTTGCAATTGAGAAGATAGTGGGCTGGGCACCACCCCAAACTCTTGCGCTCTTGGCTTCAGCGTCTTATCGGGGTACTTCTCCACAGCTTGATTCAGGCTGGCAGTCTCGATTTCCTCTGCCTTCTTACAACTCTGGTGCGCTCCATCTCGCTTACTCGATTGATGCCGAAGATTCGCGCCGCTTTTGTGATACGATTGCCGTTGGCAAGGAAACTGATCACCTGTTGCCATGTTCCCCAAATGGCGGTTCACCTAGACCAATGCCAACTTCGGTAGGGGGACAACCATGCTGCTTTACACCTACCCGCCCCTGCACGCAGGTACATTACAAAAACGGTACAAACGCTTTTTCGCCGATATTCTTTTGGATACGGGGGAGGTGATCACGGCCCATTGCGCCAATACCGGGCCGATGACGGGGGTGGCGGTTCCCGGTCGTCCGGTGCGGGTTTCGTACCACCCTGACCCCAAACGCAAATTGGCCTACACCTGGGAGTTGATCCACGTGGAAGACACCACCCCCACCTGGGTCAATATCAATACCGGCCGCCCTAACCCGGTGTTGCGGGAATTGTTGACTGCCCACGGTCTGCCGGAGGTGCAGGACTACCAACAGGTTCACCAGGAGGTGACCTACGGCATGGAAGGGAGCCGGATTGATTTTTGCTTGACCGGGGGGACGCGCCCCATTTATATCGAGGTGAAGAATACGACCTGGGTGCAGGGCAAGGTGGCCCTGTTTCCCGATGCGGTCACGGTGCGGGGGCAAAAACACCTGCGGGAACTGATGCGCCTGGTGCCGGAGTCGCAGGCAGTGATCGTCTATTTCATTGGTCGGGGGGACTGCACCCACTTTGCGCCTGGGGATGCGGCAGACCCGGAGTATGGCCGGTTGTTGCGCCAGGCGGTGGCCGCCGGGGTGGAGGTATTGCCCTGCCAGTTTCACGTGGACCCCACAGGTATCCGCTACGCGGGCCGACTGCCGCTGGTTTTGGATTGAAATCGCTGCAACTGCCGGTGCAACCACAGGGCCACCGTAAGCACCTGCTGTACCCGACGGAGATACCGGGTTAAAGCGGGGATGTGCCGCCGCACTGCCCTGGTGCCGGTCTGCCCCAGCAAAATCGCCGCCGGTGCTCCGGCCAAGAGGTTATGCGTGGCCCGGTCGGCTCCCTCAATGGCACGGGTGACCCCCACCAACGTCCGCCGCAAACCGATGAGGATGCCCACCAACCGCCAACACCCCCAACTGATCCCCAAATTAATCCCAACCACCAGCCAAATCATGCCCCCATTATCCACTACCTGCCCCGCCATGCTACAATCACCCCTATTCCTATCGGATTTTGAGGTTTGATGATGCGCGGCAGAGCATGGGGTTTGGTAGCGATGGTGACCGGGGCGGCGATGGCCGTTTTGCCTGGTTGGTTGGCGCGGGCGCAGCGGGCGACGGAATTGACGTTGGTAGGTTATGCGGTGGCGAAACCGGTGTTTGCCAAGTTGATCCCGGAGTTTCAAAAGCAGTGGCAGGCCCGTACCGGCCAACGGGTGACTTTTAAGGAGTCCTATGGGGCTTCGGGGGCGCAGACGCGGGCGATTTTGGGCGGGTTGGCGGCAGATATTCTGGCGCAAAATATCCAGAGCAACATTGACCCGCTGGTGGCCAAGGGGTTTGTGCGGGCAGATTGGCAAAAGCGGTTACCCAACCAGGCGATTCCGGCAACCAGTGTGATGGTCTTGGTGACCCGCCCTGGCAACCCGAAAAACATCCGCACCTGGAGCGATTTGACCCGCCCTGATGTGGAGGTGGTGCTGATCAACCCGAAAACGGCAGGGAATGCCCGCTGGGGAATTATGGCCGGGTTTGGGGCGATGCAGCGCAGCTTTGGGGAAGCCAAGGCGCAGGAGTATTTGCAACGGTTGGTGGCCAATACGAAGGTGCTGGCCAGTTCAGGGCGGGATGCCACGGATAAGTTTGTCAAAAACCGCATTGGGGATGTGATGATCAATTTTGAAAATGAGGTGTTGTTTTTGAATGAATCCCTGCCCCAGGATTATCCCTACGTGGCGCCTTCGCCCAATATCCAGGTGGATTTTCCGGTGACGGTGATTGACCAGACGGTGGACAGGCGGGGGACGCGCACGGTGGCGGAAGCCTTTACCCGGTTTTTGTTTAGTCCCCGGGGGCAGGAGATTTATGCCGAGATGGGGTATCGTCCCTTTGACCCCAAGGTGCGCCAGCGGTTTGCCCGGCGGTTCCAACTGGTGCAACGGATTTATAAAATTAGCGATTTTGGCGGTTGGGGGAAGGTGAACGCGCTGTTGTTTACCGATGGGGCGTTGTTTGACCAGGCCCAGCGGTTGGCGGCGCAGGGGCGGTGATGCGGCGTTCTCCCTGGTTGGTTGGGGTGATGGGCGCCTACCTGGGCTTTTTGTTGCTGTTGCCGTTGGGGGCGCTGGTGGTTACCGGGTTGCAGTATCCCTGGTCGCAGGTTTGGGCGTTGATTACGGCCCCCATGGCCCTGGCGGCCTACCGGCTGACCTTTGGGACGGCGTTGACGGCGGCGGTTGTAAATACGGTGTTGGGGTTTATCCTGGCCTGGGTGCTGGTGCGCTACCGCTTTCCGGGACGGCGGCTGTTGGATGCGCTGGTGGATGTGCCTTTTGCCATGCCTTCGGTGGTGGCGGCGATTACCCTGGCGACTTTGTACGGGACGGGGGGGGTGTTGGGGCAGATATTGCCCTGGAAGTTCACGGCTTCGGTGGAGGCGGTGGTGCTGGCACAGGTGTTTGTGACGTTGCCGTTTGTGGTGCGGACGGTGCAGCCGGTGTTGCTGGAGTTGGAACCGGAGGTGGAGGAGGCGGCCTATACCCTGGGGGCGGGGGTTTGGCAGTGTTTTTGGCGGGTGATCCTGCCGCCTGTGGTGCCTGCGGTGGTCACCGGGTTTACGCTGGCGCTGGCGCGGGGCATTGGGGAATTTGGGGTGATTGTGCTGATTTCGGGCAACATTCCCTACCGGACGTTGGCGGCGACGGTCTATGTGTATCAACAGTTGGAGGAGTTTAATTACCCGGCGGCGACGGTGATTGCCCTGGTGTTGTTGGGGGTGTCGCTGGGGCTATTTGCCCTGACCCGCTGGGTGCAACGCTGGGTGCTCCCGCCGCTGTAAATGAATGTGGCGGTTCTCGACGGCTATGACATGAGTTCTCCTTATATAGTGAAGTTAATAGTGGAGTTAACCGACCTGCTGCCGGTTATCGCGCCGTGACGACCAAGCCGCTGTTTGACCCCACCACGCCTGCGCAGGCCACCCTCAGCCTCTGGGAAGGGATTGCGGCGGTGGGGGTTTTGATGATGACGGCGGATGAGGATACCGCGCCGGCAGAGGAGGAACAATTGGTGGCCTTTCTCAGGCAGCAGGGAGTTCCGCAGGCCACGGCTGCAGCGGCGACCCACAAAGCCCTGCAGGTTTTCGCCCAAGAGGGGATGGCTGCCCTAGGCGGTGCGGCCTGTCGCGCCTTGGCTGGGACCCACCAGGCCGAATTGGCCATCCAGTTGGCGGTGCGGATGGCCCTGGCCGATGGGTATGTCTTGCTCGAAGAAAACACCATGCTCCTGGAGCTGGCGCGGGCGCTGGGCGTGAGCGACAGCCGCTTGGAACAGATCATCCAGACCGAATTGCAGCGGGATGAACGGTTCCGTCCGCCGGAGTAAGGGGTGGGGTCTGGGCCAAAACCCTGCCCAGGGTGGCATAGACCTGCTGATGGGTGGTGCTGCTGTGTAACTGGGAGCGGAGGTTTTCCCAGATGGCCCAGGTCTGGGCGCGTTCCTGGCTCAGCCGCTGGCGGAGGGTCGGACAGGCATCCCCTAATTGGGTGGCCAGCACAAACCCGTCTTGCAACTGCCCCAGCACTTCCTGGCCCTCCCGTAGAGCTGCCACCTGGGTCGCCAACCCTAGGTCCTGGGTGCGCTGCGCCAATTCCCACTGGTAGCGGGTGCGTTTGATGGCTTTGCGTAGGTCGTGGAGTAACTCCGGGTCCGCCTCTGGGGTGGTCACCTGCCAGCCCGGATGGAGCGCCAATTCGGCCCAGGTTCCTACCAGTACATGGGGGAGGGTTGCCAGCAGCGGTTCATCGCCCCAACGGTGCCAGCGCGGGTGGTCCAGCCATTTGGCCCAGGCCTCCTTCACCCGTTGGTAGGTCGCCGAAGCCAGCAACGCCAGTAATTCCCGCTGCATCTCCTGCCGTTGCCGCCGCAATCCCCGCAGCCAATCCCGCAACGATGCCTGTTCTGCTGGGGGCAACTGGGGCAAATAGTCCTGCTCCAACCGGGCAAGCATCACATCCCGATCCCGCGCCTGCCCCAACACCCGGCTGAGCACCCCCACCTTGCGCGTTGCCCGCGGCAGGTCCAACACCTGGGCAAATCCGGCCATCAGCGCCCGCAGCCGCCGCATCGCCACCCGCATCTGGTGAATGGCCTCCGGGTCCTCCCCCCGGCGCACCCCCGCCTCCTGCTTGTCCCAGCGATGGTACGCCTGCGCCAATTGCTGATGCAACCACGCCCCTAAGGTGTCCTGCCCACCGGCGTCCGAAACTGCCATAGACCCGTTTGCGGTTAAGTAAACGTTAAGACAAGGATAACCTCAGTATAACAGTCGGCGTTATTCGAGGTGGATGCCGCATTCGGTTTTGCCGGTGCCCCGCCAGCGGCCTGCCCGTTCGTCCTCGCCCTCGGCAACCGGTGTTGTCAGGGGTTCATCGCCGATGCTGGGGTAGCCCCGGTCGTGCAGGGGGTTGTAGGGCACCTGGTGGGCCATCACGTACTCCCAGCTTTGGGCGCGGGTCCAGTTGGCCAGGGGATTGATTTTCAGCCGTTGGTGTTTGTCCCATTCCAAAATCGGCATATCGGCGCGGGTGTGGGCTTGGTCCCGCCGACGTCCTGTGATCCAGGCTACTGTCCCCAACTCCGCCAGGCCCCGCTGCAGGGGTTCGATTTTGGTCAGGTAGTGGAACTGCTCTAGGTCCGTTTCCCAGAGCTTTTCCCCGTAGCGCTGGGCAAAGGCCTCCCGCGAATCTACCGTGGTAATCCGGTAAATTTTCAGGTTCAGGTCGTAGTGCTGGGTGCTGCGCGCCACCAACTCCAGGGTTTCCGGGAAATGGTGCAGGGTGTCCAGGAACAACACCGGCACGGGATGGCGGGGCTTCAGGTCGCGGTATAGCAGGTCGGTAATCACCATGTCGTCCACGTTAAACGCGCTGGCCTGCACCAACCCCTCCGGCAAGGTCTGGGTCGCCCACGCCAAAATGTCCCGGGGCGTCGCCTGCTCAAATTCCCGGTTCAACGCCGCTACATCCAGGGCTTGGATTTTTTGGACCAATTCGGGGAACATCACCGTCTCCGTGGGAATATTTGCTTTCTCACCATAGGGTGTTTCCGAGAGCACAACCGGATTCATTTAACTTCCTTTAAGAGTCTGACCGGCGAAAACATGCTACACTGGAAGAAACCAGCAAAACCCGACCGGAATTAGCGACAAAATGAGCGATGTTTCTGCTGCCGATGTACGTCTTTCCCGGGTGGAGGCCATCAAGCGGGACAGCCATTATCTACGGGAGCCTTTAGCCAGCGAAATCCAGCAGCCGACGACCCATTTCAGCGAGGCGGCGGTGCAGATTTTGAAGTTTCACGGTTCCTACCAGCAGGACGACCGGGACAAGCGTCAGGAATTGCGGCAACAGGGGCGGGAGCGGGATTTTTCGTTGATGTTGCGCACCCGGCAACCGGGGGGTCATGTCCCTGCCCTGTTGTACCGCACCCTGGATGCTTTGGCAGAGGAGTACGGCAACGGCACGCTGCGGGTGACCACGCGCCAGACGTTTCAAATGCACGGGGTCCACAAGGGGGATGTGCAGCAGGTGATCCGGGCGATTGTGCAGAGTATGGGGACGACCTTGGCCACCTGTGGGGACATCAACCGCAATGTGATGGCGCCGCCTGCCCCGTTTCGCCACCGTCCCAGTTATCGTTATGCCCAGGAGTACGCCCGGCGGTTATCGGATTTGCTGCTCCCGCGCACCCGCAGTTACTACGAGTTGTGGATTGACGACCAGGAAGTGGACATTCCGGCGTTACCGGCCTTGACGCCTTTGCCCAAAATCCATTTGGACGACCCTGTAGAACCCCTATACGGCACGCAATACCTACCCCGCAAATTCAAATGCGCCATTACGGTCCCGGATGACAACTCGGTGGATATTTATTCCCAGGACATCGGTCTGATTGTGGTCACGGATGCCAAAGGCGGTCTGCGGGGGTTCAATATCCTGGTGGGGGGCGGCATGGGGCGTACGCACAACAAGGAAGAAACCTTTCCCTTGTTGGGGCAACCGTTGGGGTTTGTCCCGGCGGCGCACATTGAAACGGTCATTCAGGCGATTTTGGCGGTACAGCGGGACCACGGCAACCGGCATGACCGCAAGCAGGCGCGGATGAAGTATTTGGTTCACAACTGGGGCATCCGCAAATTCCGGCAGGTCGTTCAGGAATATGCCGGGCTGAAGCTGCAACCCTGGCACAAAATTCCTCCTTTTCCCGCAGGCTACAACTACCTGGGCTGGCAACCCCAGGGGGACGGCAAGTTGTTTTTGGGGCTGTCGATTCCCAGCGGGCGGATTCGGGATATGGGGGATGTCCGCCTGAAAACGGCGCTGCGGGTGATTAACCAGCAATTTGCCCTGCCTATCCAACTGTGTCCTACGCAAGACCTGATCCTGATGGATGTTGACCCCGCCTGGCGTGCTGAGATCAACGCCATTTTGCGAGCGCATGGGGTGCCCTTGCCGGAGGAGTTGTCCCCCTTGACCCGGTTGGCGCTGGCCTGTCCGGCCCTGCCCACCTGTGGCCTGGCGATTACCGAATCGGAGCGGGTTTTACCGGAGGTGGTGCAAACCGTAGAACAGGTGTGGCGGGAGGTGGGGCTGGGGGAAACCCCGTTGGTGCTGCGTATGACCGGCTGTCCCAACGGCTGTGCCCGTCCCTATCTGGCGGAATTGGGGTTGGTGGGGGTGTTGCCCGGCCAGTACCAGGTGTGGGTGGGGGCCAGTCCCAACGGCGACCGGCTGGCGCAGGTTCTCTGGGAAAAAATATCTCTTCCCGAATTAGCCCCGGCGCTCAAACCCATCTTTACATTTTACAAACAGGAGCGGTACGCAGGCGAACGGTTTGGGGACTTTTGCCAGCGGGTTGGGATTGCTCAACTGCAAGCCTTATCGCCCGGCGCCCAGCAGTAACTCATCCCTGGTTGGCGGCAAGGCCATCGCGACCAAGTGAGCTAAGGAGTATCTCGATTGGAAATACCCCCCAAGCCATTGCTCCTTTCGCTGGGTAGTGCTATTTATTATTTTATATTATTACAATTTTATTACGATTAGGGCCATGCCAGGGGAATGGATGCCATTTCCGACGATAGGCTCTGTAAGTACTCGGTCGTTCATTCTCGCCAAGCCCTATCTTATGGGCATTTGCGTAATGTTTTACTCACCCTTCACCCCTGCTAGAGATCGCACTAGCGGTTTGCTTAGCGTTGCTGCTGTACCCTTTATAGTCGTTTCACAAGAAAATGCAACACTTTGAGGCACTGGTCATGGCTGTATCCCCTTCCAGGACAGGGTTTGCAGGTAAAGGCGAATGTTGCAAACTTGTTTGAAATGACTATAATTTCATGCTGCCTCCAATCCGTTATAGCTAAGCATACAAAGGTTGACATGATATAGGCCGCCGGGTGTAACCCCACATTGGTTTCCCGGCGTAGCCATGAATCTTAAGGCGACAACCTTAACCTACCTAGCTATAGTTGGATTTTTAGAAGCTGTTAATTAGGGCAATGAATTTGGGCACAAGAAATCGGTTCTTTTGCACGTCAAGCCTCAATTGCCCTCTCTGAATTTCTCAACGACCAAAGCCTGTACCTGTTTCACAACAAAAAAGTTCAGCGAATTTCTCGCCGAAAATTGCCGTCAGACCTAGGGTGATTGCGGGGACTGGATTTGAACCAGTGACCTTTGGGTTATGAGCCCAACGAGCTACCAGACTGCTCTACCCCGCGGTGTAGATTTTGATCATAGCCTGAACCCTCCGGTCATGACAACCTCCCTACAGCAGGGACAATTCCCCCTGGACTTCCAACCGCAGGTAGGCGCCCAATTGCATAAACTGTTCTGCCAACCGTTCCTGTACCGCCGGGGTAATCCAGCCCAGTTGGTGGAGCAAATGCACGGCGGTTGCGTATTTTGCCCGTTTGGCGCCATCCAACACGCGAATCGCCAGCCCCATCCCCGTTTCCAGATTGGCCAGGCATTGCACCCCTTCCGCGCCTGCCTTGCTGACGAGGGCGCCCTGGGTGAGCCGCATGAGTTCCGTATCAAAATGCCCCGGCTCTGCCACCAAATCCGCCTGCTGGGTCATGGCGCGGGTGATTTGGGCCAGTCCCAGGTGTTGACCGGCAGCCATCCGGCCATACAGGGCAGCCAACTGATGCAACTGCAATAAATAGGTGGGCGCGCCACAATCGTCATGCACGGCAATAAATTCTGCCCCCGGCACGCCCAACAATTCCCCCACCTGGCGCAAAATTAACTCCTGCACCGGGTGCTGTCGCTGTACATAGGTACTCCGCGGCCAACCGTACCTGGCACACACGGCCAACATCCCCGCGTGTTTCCCGGAACAGCCGTGCGCGAGGGGACTGCGTTGCCCAGGGGGAATCGGACACTGCAACTCGCTGGGGTCAATGTCCGCCTGCCAAAGAATATGAAAGACCTGACGGGTGGCCTGAATTTGCCCCCGGTGCGAGCTACAAATGACCGCCAAATCCCGTTCGCCCAGCCGAAATTGCTCCAACGTCCCGGTCGTCACCACCGCCAAGGCCTGAAACGGTTTGAGACTGCTGCGGGCAAAGGTAGTCGTTTCTCCATCCCCCGCCACCGCCATCAACCGCCCCCGTTCGTCACACAAGGCCGCATGGACCTCATGCAAAGACTCGACAATCCCCTCCCGCAACAGGCGCACGGTCAGGGGTTCGGCTTGGGTCCGTTTGCCACGGGCTAAAGACACAGCCACCCCAGGACGCCCACCGCCGCGTACAGCATTCCCAAACCCACCAAACTGCGGCGCAATCGCTGCAACAGGGGTTCCACTTGATAGGCGCTCACCAACTGCTCCTGCAACAACACCGTCGGGGGTTTTTCCCAGGTGCGCCCATCATACCAGCCCGATTCTTCATAGACAATCACCCGACTGGCTAGCCGTTGTCGCACATAGCGCCAGCCCAAGTACAAATGCAGCAATAACCATCCCGGCAACACACCCGTGCCCGCGACCGCCGCCAGGATAAACGCCAGCGGTTGTGTCTGGGGGTCAAAACTCGCCGCGGCTACCGGTAGGGCAATCAGCGCCCCCAGGCCAGCTACCCCTCCCAACCGCCACCCGTAGGCCCACCCTTCCAAGGTCGGCCAGCGATAAAACCAGGAATCCCGCAACGCCTGATATTCGTGCAGGGGTTGTTGTTCGGTCGGCACAGGACAAGGGGACATGCGGCACCACAGGCAAGGTTATCTCGCATTTTAATCCCTCTCTCGGCCGGCTTGCACCCAAGGTTAAGATGAAGAAAACGGGATTTCCCTATGCGCCAGTGGCTTTGGCTGTGGTTGGGTATGGTGCTGGTGGTGACACCGGCTTGGGCCCAAGGGGGAGGGGGCGGCGGGAACCGCGCGGAACCGAGTCGGGGTTTTTGGGAAGCGGCGCCCCGGCCTTGGCAGGAAGTGGTGCAGACGGAAGTGGACCGCGCTTTTCGTTCCACCACCATACTCCTCAACCTGTTGCTGTTGGTGCTGATCCTGTGGCCTATTGCCGTCGGTTTGGGGTTGTGGGGTTTGCGGCGCTGTATTGTTTGGCACCTGGTGGAAACCGCCAGCAAACGGGTGCACCAACAAATTGCTACTCAGGCGGAAACGGCCATCGCCGAACTGATTAACCAACAGTTGACCCACTACCGCCTTACCCTGGCCGCCCTCCAGGCCGAAAGCCGCCAAGCCCTGGAACAGGAATGGCAAAAACGCCTGCACAGCCTCCAGGACGCCACCGAACGGGTATCCCCTGCGCCCCCTGACCTACCGCGTGTGCTCTCCCGCTTGCGCCAATGGCTGAGCGACCCCCGCAGCGAATTGCCCCCCGACCTGTATCAGACCCTGGTGGCTTGGGCGCAGCAGGACGGAAGTGCCTTGACCGGCGCGGATTGTCTGCTGTTGGGGCAAGTCTGGCAACAGTTGGGGCAATGGGAAAAAGCGCTTGCTTACTACCAACAAGCCAGCGACCGGCAACCCGACGCTTGGGAAGCCTGGTATCACCTGGGGTTAGCCCTCACCCACCACCAGCGCTACGCCGAAGCCCTTGCCAGCTTTGAACGCGCTCTTGCCCTCCAACCCGCAGCCAGTCACATCCGTGCCCAGCGGGATGCCGCCCTGGAACAATTGCGCCAGCACATTTCCTAGGTCGCGCGGGTACGCCCCCGCCAGACCACCCCGCCATTGACCAACCCACACAAAAGGCTGAGCCCCGCCAGGATAAACGTCGCCGGCTGCACCACCCCCACATGCAACCAGGACAAAACATGCAGGCACAACACCCCCCCACAGCCCCCGGCCAAACCCGCCGGCACCGCCAGATAGCGACGTTGGACAGGAAACCACAGCGCCAACACCGAAACCCCGGTCAGCCCCAACAGCAGCGGCACAAAGGTACTGCAAATGGCAAGGCAATGTTGCCGTGACCAGACATCCCATGCAGACAAAAATGATTCCATAAACCCTTTTGCCCAAAAGTATTTTCTCCCGAAGCTTGCTCTAGCATAATCCATAGCTGCCTGCCTTCGTTGATAGAAATGTCGGAGCAGCGTGGAAATTTTGCGTACAGGGAGGATGGGTTTACCATACGCCTGGGGTGCGGTTGGGAGAGCCATTGCACCTGAGGGGATGCCTCTAATCAGCTATCTACTGAAAAACGCTGAACTTCAATGAATTTAGCTACTCTTTTTTGGGGATATGTTATCATAGACTTATCTTGCAAGAATGGGATTGTGTTGATAGGGTTCAAAACAGAGTTAGATTTA
>NZ_JBRCEP010000037.1:0-17326 GCF_053491055.1 Gloeomargarita sp. | reverse complement strand
CCTACCTAGCTATAGTGGACAAAAACCAAAATCATTTCCAGTAGTCGTTTCACAAGAAAATGCAACACTTTGAGGCACTGGTCATGGCTGTATCCCCTTCCAGGACAGGGTTTGCAGGTAAAGGCGAATGTTGCAAACTTGTTTGAAATGACTACCAGAAAGACATTAACCGTAACCTACCCTTTCCTCGGAACGGACAAAACGAGAATTGCACATATCTTTTCTTTCTTACCTCTTGTGAGATTGGTGGGGAACTTACCAGTTCAATTCGTCCAAGTTGGCCGCCCGTTGAAAGCGTTTACGCAAATCCTGAATCAGGCGGGGGTCGGTAGTTTTGAGGCTCACTTCCCGGCTGAGGCCGCCGCCACCTAAAAGGGCATGACTTCCCACCAGGGCAAAACGGTCATCGCTGACCAGGTAGTGTTCCCGCGTGCCGATGAATTTCAGATGGAACTGTTGGGGAAATTCCCGCTCCAGTTGCTCTAAATCCCCTAGGGCGTTGTATTTCCAGGAAAACCGCCCTGGCCCGTCCCGCCATTGGTTGTTTTTGTTGCGGCTGAGTTCCCGGTTTTTCAGGTCCTGCACGTCGCCCCAGCCGATATGTACGTGGACGCCTTGGGTGAGTAATCGCCGCAGGGCTTGCAAAAAGGAACGGTCAATGGCCTGTTGGCTGAGCCAGGGGGAAACAATGATCAGCTCTTGGGTGGTCTCGGTGAGGGCCTGGGTGAGGATTTCCCGTCCCCCGAAGCGGTCGGCGACGAGTTCGTAGGTGTAGTGGGGGATTTGCCGGAGTTGCCGGTTGATGGCGGTGGCCCAGTCTTGGATGGCGGTGTTGATCTGTTCGGGAAGCTGTTGCAGTTGCGCCTGGGTGGTCTGCCACTGCTGTTCCATCTGGGCTTGGCGGCTGGCGAGGTTTTGGGTGGATTCCCGCAGGTCGCCGTGGCTGTGGTCAATTTGGCTGACCAGTTGCGCCATTTCGTCGAGTTGCTGTTGGAGGTGCGGTAGGTCTTTGAGCTGGGTAAGTTGGGCTTGGGTGCGGCTGAGTTCCTGTTTGACCTGTTGCAGCGCCTGGCTGTGGTCCTGCGTCAGGGTGTTGATCCGTTGGCTCAGTTGGGTAAGGGTGGTGCGGATGGACTCTAGGGCGGCGGGTTCAGGGGGGTTTTGCAGTTGCGCCAGTTCCTGTTGCACGGCGCTAAGGGCGGTGGCAAGGGGGGCCAACTGTTGGGCTTGGGCGGTTTGCTGCCGGTGGAGTTGGGCGACGGCGGTGACCAGGGGCAAAAGGGCGGCCCGGCTGACCTGGCTGCGGGCTTGTTGCTGTAATGCGGTGACCTGGGCGTGCAGGGCGTCCACTGCTTGGGTTTGTTGTTCCACGTGACGGAGGCGGGATTCCCAGGTGGCCATCTGTTCCTGCTGGGCGTGCAACTGCCGCAATTCTTGGGTCATGCCCTGGGTCAGTTGCTCCTGCTGCTGGTAACGGGTGAGGACCTGCCGCAATTGCTGTTCGAGTTGGTGCACCAGGGGCGCTAACTTGCTCTGGCTTTGTAGTTCCCGCTCCAGGCGACCGACGGTTTCGCGCATCTGCAAGGTGGCGGCGACTTCCTGCCCCAACTGTTCGACGGCCAGTTGCAACCGTTGGGTGGCGGTTTCCAGGGTGTTGATTTGGGCGCTCAGGGCTTGGGGGGCGGTGATTTGCTGGCTAAGGTAGGCCAATTGGGCTTCCAGAGGTTGCACATCCACCACCGGCGTCTGCCGCAACTGTTGCACCTGGCGTTGCAGTTGGGCGGCTTGGCGCTGCAATTCCCCCAAACCTTTCTCCATCTGGGCGATTTGTTGGGTGGTAGGTAGGCTCACCAGATTGCGGTTCAGTTCTCCCAGTCCCGCCCGCAGGAGCTGGTACTGGTCTTGGAGTTGGGCGAGTTTGGTATGCAAGGGGGTTAAATCTATCTCTTTCACCGTCGCCAGGCGTTGATCCATTTCCTGGTGCAGGTTGCCCAACGCCTGTTGCAATTCCTGTAGAGACTGTTCTAGGGGGGCAAGGTTCACCGGCTCCGGCGACAACAGCACGTCCTGGAGACGGCGGCGCAAAAACTTCATATCGGCCCTGTAGCGTTGGTTCCAGCTTTCTAAGGCGGTGAGCAACCACTGTTGCTGGCTGGCTTCCCACTGACTGCGCTGGATGAGGTTGACCAGTAACGCCAAAGACAGGGGCAAAACGGCCACCACCACCTGTTGCGAGACTGCGGCCACTACCGTTCCCACCAAAGATACCAACACCAAGCCGTATTCGGCTGTCTCTAACCACGTGCGGCGGGTCACGGATTGACCATTCCCAAAACCAATTGCCCCACTTCTTAATGTAGCCTAGAATTCAGCGGGGCTGGGGGTTGGGATCAGGCGGACGGGTGACCTGAAAGGAATCAAAAAACTGCGCCAAATCCGCCTGGTGTGCTTGCGGGACAATGGCGTACAACCCGTACACCCGTTGCCCAACAAAGTAAAACTGTACCTTTGCCACTCCGCCCCCGGCCAGACGTTCCGGGGGGATAGTCACCACCATTTCCCGCCCTGGGTAGCCGTTGCGGGTTACCTGCCGTTCTTGGGTCACCCGTCCTTGTACCCGTTGTTGCGCCTGGGCTTTGAGTTGTTCCCACATCAGGGTGGAGTCGGCTAAGCGGGCCACTGGCTGGTTGTAGTCGCTAAACACGACCGCATAGGTTCCTTTGGGACGGTTTATCCCCCAGGCGTGGGTCACCACCTCCCCCACCGGTGTTTCCAAGGTGCGTTGTTCCTGCTGGGGCGTACCGGGAAAATTCACCTGAAACCCATCCCCCTGCACGACCTGCCAGTGCGGGCCGAACTGACAGCCGCCGAGCCATAACCCAACCCCAAGGCCCCACCACCACCGTCGCATCGCCTGACCGGGAGAACCACGTTTTCCGGGTTTACGAAAGTAATTCTATACGGAGGTTGGCTCCCTGATCCCATCAGAACCTAATTCGTCCTCTCAGCCGGGGATGGGTTTGATGGCAATTCTGCCGGTTGCGTCAATGCGGTGGAGCAACAGGTGGAGGCCCTGGGCTGCCAGGTATTCATCAACTGCTTTTCTGCTGCCGCGCCAGTAGCCGTAGTCGTCCACGATCAGGACGCCGCCTGCGGACAGCCGGGGAAACAGGTGGGTCAATTCGTGTTTGGTGGATGCGTACCAGTCCGTATCCAGTCTTAGGAGGGAGATTTGGGCCGGTGCGGCATCGGGAATGGTCTCTTCGCCTTTGCCCTTGATGCATTTGACCCGGTTCAGGTCGTAGCCGGTGCTGGCCATGTTCTGGCGGACTTCGGCAAGGGGGGCATAGCACCAGGCAGAACTGTCCTCACCTTGCTGGGTGGCGGCAAACTGAAGCAGGGCGGGTTGACCGGTACAGTCCACGTCAACCTCAGCCGGTTTGGGCATGCCTGCATAGGTGTCGAAAAGATAGAGGTTCACCTGGTCTTGGCCGAGACGCTTGCGGGTGTGGGCAACGGCCATCATACTTCCCCCCCGCCAAACGCCGCACTCGACGATAGCACCGGGAATACGAGCCCGGACAATGTATCGAACCGCTTGAATCAGGGCGAAGATGCGCTCAGGACTGGTCATCGTGTAGGGCTGCACCGCCTGGATGATTTCCATTGCTTCGGGGTCAAAATCTGGGGGAAAAACGGATGCGGCTGCCACCGAACGGGCGACCTGGGGTGGGGTGCTGCGGTACCGCACGATGTCAAAACCCAAGCGTCGGATGAGCTGGCGGATGAGGCGTTTCATCCCGGCGATGGCTCCTTGCGGCTGCATCTACAGTCCTGATGCTTGGTCTGTACCATGACCGCCACCCCCTAGAGGGTAGCCGCGTGGGTAGGCAGGAGCATGTTCAAAAAACTCATCCCAAGCGAGGATTGGCACCGCAGAACACCTCATCTGTAATTTGGGGCTTTGGGTACGGGACACCCTGGGGCCACCGTTGAGATAACCAGGGCGGGTAAATCGGCAAACGGGGACGCAACGTGTAACCGTGGCGGGCAAGCAGGGTCGCAAGCGCCTCCACCTGGGGGTAGGGATAATCCGGGTTCACCTCATCCTGGGGGCCAATGCCGCCTAGGTCGCGTGCCCCCGCCGCCAGACAGGCCAGCAACACCTGGGGATGGTTGACCAAATTGGGGGGAATCTGCACGGTAATTTCTGCGGGTAATATCTGGCGCGCCAACCGCACCACCGCAGGCAACTGCTCCAGGGGAAAGTCAGGGAGATGGCCATGTTGCGCCGTACCCCGCCGGTAGGGTTGCACAATCACTTCCTGGATATGCCCCCAGCGCCGATGCACCGCCGCAATGGCCTGCAAGGTCGTCTCCCAGTCCTGCGGCGACTCGCCAATCCCCACCAACAAGCCCGTGGTAAAGGGAATCCCCAACCGGCCCGCCTGTTCCAGTTGCGCCAACCGCAGGCGGGGGTCCTTGCTAGGGGCGTGGCGATGCACCGCCAAATCCGGGCGGAGTTGCTCGAGCATCAACCCCATCGAAGCATTGACAGCACCCAAGTGCGCCATTTCCGCAGCAGTCAACGGCCCGGCGTTGGTATGGGGCCAAAATCCCCATGCCCAGGCCAGTTCTGCCAGTTGCGCTAAATGCGCCACCCAAGCGGCCCGCCGGGGATGGCGGGGATGCACTTCACCACTAAGCAACAGAACTTCGGTCACCTGGGGGCTGTGGCCACGGATACGTGCCAGGCGTTGGTTCGCTTCGGCCAAGCTCAACCAGGAACCCTGACCCGGCGGCACCCGAAAATTGCAGTAGCTACAGGCATTGAAACATTCATAGGTCGGCACCAACGTCACCGCCGGGCTGTAGGTGACCACCGCAGCCATGAACGGTTAATTGCCGCGTTTGAGCGCCATTTCCACCTGGTCGAGCTGCTCTGTAATCCGCCGCTTTAATTTTTCTGGCAGGGGTCGCCCTGGGTAGGAACTGTAATGCCCCGCCAGGGAGTTGAGCGCCGTCCGCAAGGTAGTGTAGGACAACAGCCCGGAAATCCCGTCATCCCGCCGATACCGCGCCGCAAAATCATTCATCTGCTGGCGCGCACTGTTTTGAAAGGCGGCCTTGTTCGGGTCATCCTCCGCCAGGTTCACCGCCTGCCGCAGGGTTTTGACCAAAGCCAACGTATCCTGCGTGTAATCGCCAGAAAGGGTGCCCATTGCCCCATTACACCCCGACACCAGCAGCACCACCGCCAGCACCAGCCCAACCACTATCGCCCGTAATCCCTTCACAAGCCCGCTTGCCTCCATCACGATTTTTTTATTTTGACACCAGCAGGGGGTCAAATCCAACTGGGCAACCAAAACCGCCATTGCCAAGCCGCCGGTTGCAGGGGCAACCCCAGATAAACCGGCAACCAAAACCCCAACCCCACCGCCGGCAGCACCATTATCAGACCAACCCAACCCCTACGTCCCTGCTGCCATAGGCGTTCCACCCACCAGGCCAGCACCACACACCCAAACACCAGCGCCGGCAAGTAATGGTAGATAAAAATGCACCGTTTCACCAAAGCCCAGGGCAACCAATGGAGCAAATAATTTCCTAGGGCAAACTGCAACTCCCAAGGGCAACGCTTGCGCAGCAAATGGGGAACACTGACCACCACCGCTGCGGCCACCAACCACCACAAAAACGGGTTGCCCATTGCCTGTACGGAAATCACCCACCCCCCCTGATTTTGGTAGTAGTAACTCATGGGGCGCAGCATCAACGGCCAGGACCACCAAGCTGAACAGTAGGGATGCACCTGAGGCCCTGACCCCAAACGGCTATGGGCGCTCCACATTTGCCGATGCAATGTCCATAAATCTGTCCCCGGATTTTGGGCTAAATGGGGCAACCAAAGGAGTAGGTAAACTGCCGCAGGCACCAGGGTTAAAGCCATCATGACGTCCCAGCGTCGCCAGCGCAATTTCCAGGCCGTCAAAACCCCACCCAACCAATAGGCCAAGGCATTCCATTTCACCCCCACACTTGCGCCCAAAAACACCCCACCCCAAGCACTGCGCCGTAAAACCAGCCATTGCCCCAATAGCCCCAAAGCGATGAGATGGACATTAATCAGGGCATAGCGGGATTCCACCAGCAATAAACCATCCATCGCCACCAAATAACCCGCTATCAATGCCAGACCCTGTCTGCGGCTCAATTCATAGGTGACCAATCCGGTCAAAACCGGAATCCATGACCCCACCAACGCATTTAGCCAACGGTAGCCCCAGGGATAAAAACCCGTGAGTTTGATCCCCAAGGCAATGATGTATTTGCCCAGGGGGGGATGCCCATCAAAAAAAGGAATGTTTTGCAAATAATTCCAGGCAAATTTAGCAAAATAAACCTCATCAAAGACCCATTCTTCAAAGCGTCCCAACCCCCAAAACCGCAACCCCAAACTCAAGGCCCACAACCATCCCCATAGCCACGCATACCCACGCATGAATTGCCGTTACTTGCTCATGTACAGTCTTTCACTATATAGCCAGGGGGGTGGAGCTGGCCAAGTTTCATGCTCGGCACAGCATAGGGGGCGCTGGGAAGAGAATACCCATGCAATTGGCGGCACCTTGAGAAAAATTCTTCTGGTAAGACGGCCAATTGAAGGTGCTGCGGATAATTTCTGCATAGATACAGCCCAGGTCTGTTGCATGATCAAGCCGATGTTACCCTGTCATCGGGGGATGACCCAATTGAGGGATTACCCCAGGAATAAAAAAGTCCGTAACCCCTAAGAGCACGGACTAAAGCATTCAGATCAGAAGCGTCGGACTGATTTAGCTGGGACAGACCGGTTTCTTGTTGGCGTTCAGGAAGATTTTGCCCGCTTTACCGTCAATATTAACGGGTACCCTGGTCCCTTCTCCCACGACCCGGAACATATTGGGACGTTCCGCCAAACAAGCCTGCACCCGTGCGATCCAACCGGCCAAAGCCTGATTGTATTGCCTTTGGTGCGCCGGAATGTCATCCAAATTTTGCACCCCATCACCGGTGTAATCCCGGAACGGCGCAATCGTGAATTTATCCGTCAAAACGCTGTTGCTCCGAATGTTGGTATTTTGGTTGATGCCCAGGATAAACGTGCCGGATTCGTAGTTCAAATTGGCAGGGTACATATAAGGCGCTTCCGGTGGAAAAGAAATGGGAATTCCACCCCCCGGCATCATCAAACTCGGCGACACTTCCCCCTCTTCAGTCACCGTTTCTAATTTGGGATTGGCCTGGGCCATCTGCGTTCCCAAAACCAGTACGGCAGCCGTAGCTAGTGATACAGAAAACCAGCCTTTCATACGCATAATCCCTCACTCCTCCAGCCAGCAATTGTGCCATCACATTGCATTTGATTCTTTTTAAGATAACGGTTCCCCTGGGAATTGACAACTGGTGGGGTTGGTTTTGGAGATAATAGGGAGGCGGTAGCTGGGGATGAAGGCAGCCATGACGGCAGTGACGTGGCGGGAACAGGTAGCGCGCAAGGCGGGGGGCTGGCGTAGCCTGGCAGATGGGTTGGGGTTGCTCGGCATCCTTTTTGTGGCGGCGCGGGCGGCTTGGGGAGAATGGTATTTTTGGCACAACGGGAACTGGTTGCAGTTGGCGGTGGCGGTGGCGGCGACCTACGGCTCGGCGTTGGCGCTGGCCGGCCGCGTGGGGCAGTTTCCGGGGGTACACCGCTCGCGGGTGGTGCTGGTGAGTGTGAGTTTGTGTTTTTTGGGGTTGTTGGGGGTGGTAAGCCTGACCCGCTGGTACTATTCGCGCATGTTTTTGGGGGTGAGCTACGGGCTGACGCTCCTGTGGCAATGGCTGTTGGCAGGGTGGGGACGCCGCCTGTGCCTGGGGCTGGTGCCGGGGGCGTTGACGAAGGCGATTTATGCCTTGCCGGGGGTGAATTGGTATTGGCTGGGCGAGAAGCGCGTGGTTCCAGGACTCGATGGCATTGTCGTGGATTTACATGATGACCTGTCCCCGGAGTGGATACGGTTTTTGGCGGACTGTCGGCTGCGGGGGTTGCCGGTGTACCATGCGGCGGCGGTTTGGGAGGGCATGACGGGGCGGGTGTCGCTGGCGCATTTGGGAGAGGGGCTGTTGCCAATGGCGCCCGACCCGGCCTATGTGTTGCTCAAGCGGGTGGGGGAGACCGGGTTAATCCTGTTGGCCTTGCCCCTGTTGCTGCCCTTGGCGGGGCTGGTGGCCTTGGCGGTGTGGTGGGATTCCCCAGGGCCGGTGCTGTTTTGGCAAGAACGCATGGGGCAGGGGGGCAAACCTTTTTGGATGGTCAAGTTTCGCAGTATGCGGGTGCAAGCGGCGGGGGCGCAGTTTGCCCAGGCGGGGGACCAGCGGCTGACGCGGGTGGGTAAGTGGATTCGACGCTTCCGGTTGGATGAATTGCCCCAGTTGTGGCATGTGTTGCGGGGGGAAATGAGTCTGATTGGCCCGCGCCCGGAACAGGTGCCGTTTGCCCGCGAGTTTAGCCAGCGCATTCCTTACTATATGTGTCGCCATCTGGTCAAACCGGGGATCACCGGCTGGGCGCAGGTGAACCAGGGCTACGCCGCCGGGGTGCAGGAAACCCGTTTGAAGCTGGAATACGACCTGTATTACGTGAAGTACCGTTCCCTCTGGCTCGACGGGTTGATCATCGCCAAAACCATCAAAACGATTCTGACCGGGTTTGGTTCCCGCTAAAGGGGGTGCAGGTGCCGCCGAGGCCCTCAACGATGGTGCAGGTGTTGCTCATTAACATCTTTTGCACGGTTTCGCCGCCGCTGCCAGGAGCGCCCAGACCATCGGCAAATAGGGGTTTGGCGGCAATTTTGACCCCGGCTTCTCTGGCGACGGTGGTGATGAGTTGGGGGTTGAGGCTCACCTCGGCAAAAATGGTGGGCACCTGGGCCTGCCGAATTTCTCTAGTCAAGGCGGCCAGGCGGCCGGCACTGGGCTGTTCCTGGGTGCTGATGCCCTGGAGCGCCCCCAGCAATTGCAACCCGTAGGCCTGGGCAAGATACCCTAGGGCTGTGTGGGTGGTGACCAGTTTGCGCTGTTTGGGGGGAATGGTCTGGAACTGTTGCCGCATCCAACGATCCAATTGCTGAAATTCTCCGACCAGGGTTTGGGTGTTTTGGGTAAACGCTTGGGCTTGGGCGGGATAGACCTGCGCCAGTTTCTCACCGATGACTTTCGCCATGCGCGCCACGTTGGCTCCTGTGTGAAACACATGGGGGTCGGGCATCCGTTGGGCTTTTTTTTCGGCATGCCCGTGGTCGTGTCCGTGATCATGCCCGTGGTCATGTTCTCCCAGCAGGGGCTTGGGCACTGCCAATTCCCCCACCGCGACCCGCATCAGGCCGGGGGGGGCGGCCTGGATGAGTTTTTCTACCGCCGGTTCCAGGTTGTAGCCGTTGTAAAACACCACCTGGGCCGTTTCCAGGGCTTGCCGGTTGGCAGGGGTGGGTTGATAGGTGTGGGCATCCACCCCAGGGGGCACCAAACAGGTCAGATGCACCCGCGCGGCGGCAATCTGGCGGGTCAGGTCGCAAATGACCGAGGAGGTCGCCACCACCTTGGGGGCATCCGCAGCCGGGGTCGGCGTCGCACCGGGTCGGGACATCACCCCACAGCCGGTCACCAGCAAACTTAGCGGCAGGAACCAACGGCACGGTCTCATTGTCCAGCTCCAAAACCAAGATGCTATAGAATGATAATCGTTTTTCTCGGCAATGAGAATCATTCTCGACCCGATGGGGGGTCAGGGCGTGTTGGTGGTAGAGTCGCTGGCGGCGGGTTATCCAGGGCGACCGGTGTTAACGGGGGTGAGTTTTACGGTGGCGCCTGGGGAGATGGTGGGGGTTGTCGGCCCCAACGGCGCCGGCAAAAGTACCCTGCTGAAGGCGCTTTTGGGTTTGTTGCCCCAGGTGCGGGGGCGGGTGTGGTTGGCAGGCAAGCCCTTGACACAGCAACGGCACCGGGTGGCGTATGTGCCCCAGCGTTCCCAGATTGACTGGGACTATCCGATTACGGTGGAGCAGGTGGTGCGGCTGGGGTGCGGCGGGCGGCGGGAACCCCAGGTGTGGACGGCTTTGGCGCGTTTGGGGTTATTGGGGTTACAAAGGCGGCGGGTGGGTGCCTTGTCGGGGGGGCAACAGCAGCGGGTGTTTCTCGCCCGTGCCCTGGTGCAAAAGGCGGATGTGTTTTGTCTGGATGAACCCTTAACCGGGGTGGATGCCCAAGCCGAACAGGTGATGCTGCAGGTTTTCCAGGAACTGCGGCAACAGGGCGCCATGATTTTGGTCAGTACCCATCACTGGGGGGAATTTCTCCAGCAGATGAACCGGGTCCTCTTGCTCAATCAACGCCTAATTGCGGTGGGAACGCCCCAGGAAGTCATGACCCCGCAACTTCTCCATCACGCCTATTCGCTCAACCATCACGACCGCACCCCTGACCCACTCCAGCCTTTCAACTGGCATTGCTAAACCCAACCCCGATGGGCAGAGCGAGACTCGAACTCGCAAGGTATTGCTACCGGCAGATTTTGAGTCTGCTGCGTCTACCAATTCCGCCATCCGCCCCAGTAAATTCTTACTATATCACAAAACATACCCCGAAGTAGGACTTGGGCTAGACACATTTACTGCGGTAACGCTACCCTAAGTCAGGGTGTTTGGGGGCAGGGATGCGGTTTACCATCTTGAGCCATGCGGGGTTACTGGTGCAGGAGCAGGGTATCTCTTTAGTCATTGACCCTTGGCTGCGCGGCTCCTGCTACTGGCGGAGTTGGTGGAATTTCCCAGAACCACCCCCGGAACTGATTAACCAATTACAACCCGATTACATTTACATTACGCATCTCCATTGGGATCATTTTCATGGTCCTTCGTTGCGTCACTTTGACCGGGAAACGCCCGTGCTGGTGCCGCTGGTGCATACCCGGCGCATGGTCACGGATTTACAGAGTTTGGGCTTTAAGAACATCATCGAAATTCCGCATGGGGGGCATGTGCCATTAGGAAATCATTTATTTTTACATTCCTTTCAATTTGGCATTACGGTAGATTCGGCGGTGGTCATTACCAATGGCAGGGTCACCCTCTTGAATGCCAACGACTGCAAATTATTTGGCTGGCCCCTGCGGCAGATTCAAAAGCGATTTCCCCAGATTGATTTTGTCTTGCGGAGTTTTTCGAGTGCCTCGGCCATTCCCTATTGCATTGAGGATTATCGTGAGCGGTTTGGGGAGTTTCGTTCGGCGGCGCACTACATGCAAGAATTCACCGAATTTGCTTTAACAGTGGGGGCAAAGTATGCCATCCCTTTTGCCAGCAACCATTGTTTTCTACACCGAGAAACGCAAGTATTTAATGCCACTGCTGTTTCCCCAGCAGCCTTAAAGGATTACTTTGACCGAGTCCGTCAAGAACGGGGTGCCAAAACCCAATGTGTGGTCATGCCGCCGGGTAGTACTTGGTGTGAGCAAATGGGTTTTCAGATACGGGAGTTTGACTATCAGCAGCGGGAGCAACATATCGCTTTTCTAGCCCAAAAATATCAGGACGTGCTGGCGAAACAATATGCCAAAGAAGCGCAGGCAAAACCCGATTATCCCGCCTTTGCACGCTACTTTAGTGCCCTATTCCAAGCGCTACCGCCCGGCTTACCCAAAATTTCTCGCTGGACCGTTTTGTTTCATATTCAGCAACAGGGGGATTATTATTGGTTGTTGGATTTTGCGCGACGGCAGGTGCGGGCCTTGGCAGAACCTGTGGCGGCGACCTTGACCATTCAGGTTCCGGCTTTGGTCATCAATGATTGTTGCCGCAAGCGGATGTTTTCGACTTGGGGACCCTCGAAACGGCTACGGATTCGCCTGGCTGAGGATGCCTCTTGGGTGGATGTGCGCCTTTTTTTATCCCTTTTGGACGCCTGGGAAAATGAATATTTACCCCTGTGGAAGCATGTACAACCGCGTTATGTGGGGATTTGGTGGCGCCGGTGGCGGGAATTTGTCGAAGCGGGACGCTTGCTCTGGCGGTTGCGGCGGCGTTCTTTGGAGGTGGGTGAATTGTATCGCGCCTAATCAGGAGGGAGCAGGAAACGGCCTATAACGATACCAAATGAGAGCGTAGGATTTGTGGGAGTACTGCTCCTGTACTGGCTTTTTTTAATCCAGTAGGACTGCCACAGGTGGCAAAACGCCCTGGTTAAGAACCAAGGCGGTGTCGTAGAAGTTTGGGTGTTACGTGATTGCGTATGCCTCCACCCCTGGGAAGGTGATGACCAGGACGAGACAACCCTGTTTACCCCCTACCCATGATCCCTACGGCTTATGTACGGTAGGGCAATGTTTAGCTACAAATGACCACCAAAAATAGCTTCTTCAACCGCACCAAAAGCCTCGCAACCAATGCCAAAAGCCCTGAATTTTTTGCTCCCAAAAATAGAACACTCGGTCTAGCCACTGCAGCAACTGTTCGAGCCAATGGGGTTCATAACCCTCGGCGACCGATGGGACTTCCACAATCGGTTCAGGTAACACCGGCGCGACCGGCACCAGCGGTAAGGGAGGTGGTTCGGGGGTACTCGGCAGGGATTCCCGCGGCGGCGCCCCCCGCAACAAAGGGAAGCGGCGCAACTGTTGGAGTAACTGCTGCCACCAACGTCGCCACCAGGGCAGGGGAGGCGGGGTCGCAGGCGTCAAACTGGGAGGTGCCTCTGGCCGCCAGCGCATCCATCGCAACCATTGCCAGAGTTGATACCACCCCTGGCGCAGACGATGCGGCACCTGCAACAACCAGGTGATCAACCAACTGCGATAGGCCATGGCCGCCCGTGCCTGCCAAGGAAGTCCTAATTCTTTTATTATACGCAACCCCCCCGATTCTAATTGTTGCAAGTGATTAACGAACCCTTGAAAACTGCGGCCTAAACCCCTATACTGCACTAGGGTTATGTAACCCTAACTACAAAATTCCCACGTGTCAAACGTTTTAGGAGGAGAGCGCTTTGGCTAGGAGACGTAAGCGCAAGAGTCGTCGGCGTTTAGAAGGTCGCAAAATCTTAGAATGTGTGCCCCAATATACCCTGGAAACGGGTGACGAAAAACCGGTTACGGCGGCGCGGCGGTTTATTCACGCCCACGGTATCACCCCGCCTGCGCTCCTGTTGGTCCGCCGGAATGAACATACGGTTGACCGGTATTTCTGGGCGGAAAAGGGTCTGTTTGGGGCGCAGTATGTGGAAGAAAACCACTTTCTCTTTCCCAGTTTGCGCCAGCACGAGGTGACCAATCAGGTGGGGGCAGGGAAGTAAGCCGGAGACAGGGACGGTTTTTTGCCCTAGCTAGCCCTGCAGGCGGTTGTTAGGCTCGATCCTAGGGGCGAGAGCCGGTCGCTATGGGGTTGATCGAGATTTTTCCGCAGGTGGGGCAACTCCCGCCGGGGATGGCTCTAGGCCATTGGCAAGTGGGGGCAAACTTGGCCGTCCAACTGTTGGAGACGGCGCCTGCGTGGGTGCTTATTTCCCCGCCGACCTACCAAGGGCGCACGGAGCAGTGGCTGGACAGTCGCTTGGTGGCGCCGGGGGAACACCTGCTGTGCATCCGCGGTTCCCAGTGGGTCTTTGCCCTGGTGGCAACGGAAGCAGGGCAGGTTGGCCATACGTTTAACCCAGGGGTGGTGCGGCGAATCTGGCAGGAGCTGTTGGCCCAGGGGCGGTTGGGGGAAGCAGGCCAGCGATGGCAGGGCTTGCCGGAGCATTGGCCGGTGGCGCCGGTGGGTGTGGTGGAGCGGTTCTACCAGCAATGGCTGTACCAGACCGCGCAGCCGCCGGAGGACTGGGCCCGTTCCGTACTGCATGAAATCTACACTCCCTTGAGTACGATTGGGGTGTGGGCGGATGTTTTGTTGAAGTACCGGCACCAGTTGCCCGCGCGGGTGCGGCAGGGATTGGAGGCGATTGCCCAGGAAGTTCGGGTGCGGCAGGAACGGTGGCGTTCTTGGTTTGAACCGCAGCGCTGTCAGGAAGGGTTAGGGGATTGGTTGGCACAGGCGCAGGCCCGGGGGATTCAGCTCGATTTTGACCTGGTGACCCCCTTGCCGCGCATTTTCCGCCACCTGCTGGCCCAGGTGATGCCCCTCCTGTTGGGAGAACTGCCTGCGGGTGCCCAGATTCACGGGGCGGTCAAACAGGTGCAACAACAAGGGCAGCAGGTCATTCGCTTGGATTTGCAATTTAGCTCCTTGGGGGAGCGGTGTGCCCTGAATGCGGATTGGGAATGGAGTCCCCAAACCGGACGGCTCTATCCCAGCTTGTCCCACTGGCAGGAACGGTTGGCGGCGCTTGGTGGGGAACTGCACTGGCAGGCGCAGGGGTTGGAATTGAGTTTGCCCCTAGAGGCCGTGGGTCAACAGGGCTTGGGCGATGAGTAGGTCAGGGGGTGTGGTGATTTTCAAATTAGTGTCCTCGCCCAGCACCACCTCTACCGGATACTGACAACGTTCTAACAGCGCCGCATCATCGGTCACCTGCCACCGGTGGGCCAGGGCCTGGGCATGACAGCGTTTGAGCACTGCCACCCGAAAACCCTGCGGGGTTTGCGCCGCCCACAGGTGCGCCCGTTCCGGGGTTTGGGCAATCAGGGGCGGTTCGGCCACCACCTTAATCGTGTCTTTGACCGGCACGGCGGCAATCACGCCAACTGCCCTCTGGAGGGCAGCCTGACAGCGGTGGAACAGGGCCGGGCTGGCCAGACAACGCGCCCCATCGTGGATCAACACTGTCTCGGCAGCAGTAGGCAGGGCTTGCAGGCCATTCCAGACCGAGGCCTGGCGGGTGTCCCCCCCTGGAATCACCTGCACGGGCACTGCTGGCGCCAGTTGTTCCAGGATGCGCTCAATCTCCGGCCAGTCCCTCGGTTGCGCCATTACCCCCACCCACGTCGGCTGTGCCTGGAGCACCCGCGCCAAGGTCCAAGCCAGAATGGGGCGACCCTGCAACTCCAGTAGGAGTTTATTGCGGTGATGCCCCATGCGTTTCCCTTGACCCGCAGCCGCAATCAGCACGTACATCCCCTACGACTCCGTCCCCGGCACGGAAATCACTTGGCAGGTTCCCTTTTGATCAATAGCGCTGTAAAACACATCGCACCACACTTCCGCCGCCACCGGCTCCCGCGGCACCCAAAACACCCAGTGCCGGGCAATTCCCAGTTCCGGGCGCAAGGCAGCATAGGGTTCCCGCTTCACCTGCTCCAGGGTGCCATAGGCTTTTGACTCCAGGGTTTCGAGCCAGACGGCCACCCGCTCGGCGTCCCCCCCGCTGGTTTCTAGCGCCAAAATCCCATGCGTGCGCAGTTGTTCCCACCACACCAACGGGTCTTGCATATCCAAACCCCGTTGCCGCATCCGCTGCCACGTATGCCCCATCTTCAACTTCACCAATGCCTGCACCTGGGGCAGACGCTCCAGCTCAAATTTGGTGTCTAAAACCTGTAACTGGCGGGCCGTCCGACGAAACCACATCACTTGTGCCGACATTGCAACCTCCACTACGTGAACAGCAAGACGTAACTCACCGCGCGGCGGACGTCCTTGCTGTTGCAGGTAGAGGCGTTTTCCCGCCCGGAATCTAACCTAACCCAGGGGCCGGGGCATCGTCAAGCCAAGCTAAGGTTCCTTGTGGAGGCGAATGCGGGGGTCAGCCCACTGCAAACCGATATCCGCCAGCATATTGCCCAGAATGAGCATGACCGAACCCAACATTAAACTGGCCATTACCAGATACAAATCCTTGGCCGTGACCGCCTGTAAAATCAAGCGCCCCAAACCCGGCCAATTGAAAAAATACTCCGAAATAAACGCCCCACTCAACAACGTGGCAAATTCAAAACCCAACAGCGTAATCAAAGGGTTAATGGCATTGCGCAGGGCATGAACATAAATCACCCGCCATTCCGGCAATCCCTTGGCGCGGGCGGTGCGGATATAATCCTGCCCCAACACATCCAGCAAATGGCCCCGCATCAGCCGTTGTAAACTGGCAAAACTAATCACCGTTAACGTCAGCGCCGGTAACGTTAAATGCCACAGGATGTCCAACACTTTACCCAGCGGCGTCAAATCCACAAAATCAATCCGGGTCATATCCCCCACCGGAAACCAGCCCGTACTTTGGGCCAGAAACAGAAAAAGCAGGCCGGCAATAAAACTGGGAAACCCCTGGGCCAGATAACTAATCCCCTGCAAGAGATAATCCAAGGGGCGGTTTTGATAAACTGCCGCCACAATGCCCAAAGGAATTGCCAACCCCCAAGTTAACAGCAAGGAAGCCACCGCCAACAGCAGGGTTGCGGGTACCCGTTCCCACAGCAGGAGCGCCACCGGACGGCGATAGACAAAACTTTCCCCAAAATTGCCCCGCAGGGCTTGAGTCAGCCAGCGAACATACTGCTCAACAGGGGATTTGTCCAGACCAAATTGTTGCCGCAGAGCTTCCACCGTTTCGGCAGAAATCGTGGGGTTTTGCTGCAAACTATTCAAATAATCGCCGGGAGCCAACTGAATAATTGCAAACGAGAGAACTGAAGCCAGAAATAAGGTCAATACGGCTTGGAAGATACGTTTGAGCCAATAGCGCCACATCGGCATTCCCATTGACGCACCTAGGATTGGGTTTGATTATACCGGAGAAAAGCTCACCCGGTGGGGGTTAGCCTCGTAATGCTCCTAATAACAATAGAAGACGTGCGGATGGAGAGGAAGAATAAACGTCAATGCAGTTAAATATAGGCGCATTCACATTGGGTAAGGCTGGAAACCCTGTATGCAGGGAGGAAAGCCCCTTCAGCAACTGGCTATGGGTTATTTTGCGGACACCAGAAACGGCTTGATAAGGCACGGGTAACAGGCGATTGGGGTGGCGGTAAACCCACCCAGAGGCGCGCGGTTGCGAAAACAACGGCAGGGCTACGAGAAGCCTCAGACTTTAGTCAAAGGTAGTTTACTATCGCATGGGCATTTGTGCCGACCTGCGGCTTGGGGCCGCCTAGGCCCATGCGACCGACAGGCCAAAACCGGGAAAAGCCCATAACTTCGTGGAGACGCTCGATGTGGCTCCCAGACGAGGTTTGGGGTGATTTTGAGGGGTTAGAAACAGTACAATGTATAACGATTTGGCGAGATGCTCGCAAATGCCCCTTGACAGGCCCTCGCCATGCGGGTTTCAATAGGGGTATCTCCCCACTCGCTGGGGAACCCAATAAATTGGAAAC
>NZ_JBRCEP010000036.1:0-5482 GCF_053491055.1 Gloeomargarita sp. | reverse complement strand
GGCTGTTTGGTTAGGGCCAAATTGGCTTCATAAAACGATTCAATCGTCCCAATATCCTCCCAATAGTCGTTGAATAAATACACCTGAATTTTATAGTCTTTGATGGCCGCCGGAATCACCTCTTTACCGAAATCGGTGCGGGTTGGGTCTTCTTGCAAAAGTTTCCGCAGGATGTCTTTGTTAAAGACATAAATCCCCATCGAGGCAATGTAGGGCTTGCGCTGGGCCATCTCCGGGGATAACCCCAACACAGTAGTATCCACCCGCATTTCCCGCAGGGCGTCCCCTTTCGGTTTTTCTCGGAAGTCAATGACCCGCCCCGTCGCATCAATTTTCATCAACCCAAACGCTGAAGCCCGTTTCTCCTCCACCGGAATCACCGATAGGGTAATGTCTGCTCCCGTTTGTTGGTGCCGCGCCACAAACTCTCGGTAGTCCATGCGGTACAGGTGATCCCCCGACAGAATTAGGTAATGGTCCACATCCCACGTCTCAAAAAGCCACATATATTGCCGCACCGCATCTGCTGTCCCTTGGAACCAGCCTGGATTGTCGGGGGTCTGTTGCGCTGCCAACACCTCCACAAACCCGTCCACAAAGCCGGAAAACGCATAGGCACGGTTAAGATGCCGGTTGAGGGAAGCAGAATTAAATTGGGTGAGGACATAAATTTTGTGGACTTCGGAATTGATGCAATTGCTGACGGGAATATCAATCAGGCGATATTTACCGGCCAGGGGTACAGCAGGTTTTGCCCGTAACTTGGTCAAGGGATAAAGCCGTGTTCCCGCACCGCCACCGAGAATAATCCCCAGCACCCGCTTCATGGTTTTTGCCTCCCCATGCGGTCGTCAGTATCAGTGTCCCCCGATCCGGTACCGCTGACAAGGGTACCCTAATCTTTGTTGTAGCATGACGCGCTGCCCCACATCGGTAGGCAACCTTGGGGTTAGGGCGAAAGCCATTGTTGGACCGCCTCCCGTATGAAAGCGGCATCCGCCGGATTTTGATAGGGATTGCCCGCGCGATGCCCCCAAAGGGAAGGAATCTCTTGGTAGATTGCCTGGGGGATTTGTTCCGCCTCAGCCCGACAGTCTGCCGGTGTAAAATAGAGGTCGGTCTGCCCAGCCATCACGAGGGTACGGGCGCGAATGCCCCTGAGCGCGGCTCGATAGTCGCCCTTGTACAGCGGGTTATCACTCACATCACAGCGAATCCAGGTTTCGATCATTGCCAACAAGTCGTGGGGGTCACGGCGGCGATAATTGGCCTGCCAGCCTCGGACAAGGTAATCATCCAGAGATGAATACCCCAGGCCTTTGTAGATGTGTTGGTTAAAAAACGGCTGAGATGCCGCCCAACTGGCATAAATCAGAGCAAAAGCCCGCAAACCCCGCTCCGGCACGCCTGTAAATCGCCGTCCATTCCAAGCAGGGTCTGCCGTCAGCGCTGCCCGCAGGCTTTCCAAAAATAACTGGTTGTGAACGGTGGTTTTGGCCGTACCGCAAAGGGCCACCACCCGTTCTACCCGCTCCGGGAACAGCGCCGCCCAGTGGTAAGCCTGTTGTGCACCCATGGACCAGCCGTAAATCAGAGCGATCCGCTCCACGCCAAAATGCTGGCGAATCAGGCTTTCCTGCAGCCGCACGTTATCCCAGTGGCTAAACCAAAAACCATCCTCGCGCAGTCCGCAGTTTGGGTCGTTGCTCGGAGATGTAGAAAGGCCATTGCCCAGCATATTGGGGATGACGATAAACCAGCGACCTGGGTCGAGAATGCCCTCTGACCCAATCAGCCAGTCAATGTCCGTGTGCTGCGCCCCATAGGAAGTGGGGTAAAGCACCAAATTGTCCCGCCGCGGCGCAAGGTGTCCGTAGGTGGCATAAGCCAGGGTGATGCGGGGCAAGGAGATGCCGCACTGGAGAGCAAAATCCTTGAGGCTCCAAAACTGGAGATTCATACCCGAAAGGAATTCACCAGGCGCCGATGCACCTGCACGTAGCCCGTTCCCACATGGGCCAGATGGGGTTGCAAATAGGTATGCGCTTTAGCCAAAGCATGAAACGGAATTGAAGGGTAAAGGTGGTGCTCAGCGTGATAGGACATATTCCACATCAGCAGCCGCACCGGCCAAACCGTCAATGTGGTGCGGGTATTGGTCAAAGGGTTCCCATTGTGACTACAGCCAGTGTGCTCGGCCAGCAGAATAAAGCGCAGCATAGGTTGTCCTACCGCCAACGGCAACCACCAAAGTAGCAGGAACCAAGGCCAGCCCGTTCCCACAGAGAGGGCAATTCCAAGCCCATAGACTGTCAACTGCCACCGCACTGAACGGACGACCTCCCCACGGGCCGTCTCTGGAATGTAGGGGTAGCCTTGCAGTTGCCCAGTGGCCAGACGCCAATAGCTTGTGACTTTGCCGACCCACCAGGGGATACCACTTAGCTCGAGCAGGTATTGCCGCCAGTTTTGCGGTTTGGGGTCCTCCAGTTCCGGGTCCTTGCCGGGGATTTGGGTATAGCGGTGGTGCCACTGGTGGTAGTAGCGATAAAACGTGCTGTTGTAAAACGAGAGCAACCCCGCCACCCAAGCCACGCCGTCGTTGAGGGAGCGGCTGACAAAAGCTGTGCGATGGACACACTCATGCAAGGCGGCAAACATGGTTGCCAAACTCGTTCCGTAAACCACCAGGGCAGGTAGGGCCAGCCACCAGCGCGACCCCATCTGGGTCAACCACAGGCCGCCACTTACCCCCATCACCGCCAAATGACTCAGAAGCTGCACCCAGCCAGCCCGATTGGAGCGAACGTTGAGTTGCTTGAGTACATCAACCGGCAGCAAACGGCGGGGATCGGTCGGCAGGGTGGCCGTAACCAGATTGGCAGACATATTCGATACGAACTCCTTCAGAGAAATCAATCTTTGCTCCCAGCAATTGTAGGAGCGGGATTAAGCCTCAAACTGTATCCAAAACTGCCATTACAAGGGGTCTGCTGGCCAGGCCACCGTTCAACAGTCCCAGGTGGTCTCTCGTTCCCAAGGGGTGATTTGACACTGATACTCCTGCCACTGCTGCTTTTTTAACTTCACATAGGCATCCACAAAAGCACCCCCTAATGCCGCTCGGAACATGGGGTTTTGCCGAAAGTGATCCAGGGCCTCGCTCAAGGACGTAGGCAGGGTCGGCAGGCCGGGAATGGGGTCAGTATAAGTGTTGTTGTCGTAGCGAGGGCCAGGGTGCCGTTGTTGGCAGATGCCATCTAGCCCAGCGGCAATCAAACCTGCTGCGAGCAAATAGGGATTAGCCGCTCCATCGGCCAGACGCAGCTCGAACCGACCAGGATCGGGGATGCGAATCATGTGGGTGCGGTTGTTGCCACTGTAACTAACAGTGGCAGGCGCCCAAGTCGCTCCCGAAGCGCTGGGAGGCGCATGGAGACGACGATAGGAATTGACCGCTGGATTAGTCAGAGCACACAACGCCGGAGCATGGTACAGAACCCCACCAATGAAATAGTACGCCAGCAGCGACAGACCAAGTTCCCCTTGTTCGTCAGCAAACAGATTGGTTGTGCCCGACACATCCCAAACCGATAGATGGACATGGCAACCATTGCCCGTGAGGTGGGGAAAAGGCTTGGGCATAAACGTAGCCCGGTAGCCGTGCTGCTCGGCAATGCTTTTCACCATGTATTTGAAAAAGGCATGGCGATCCGCCGTAACTAAAGCATCGTCAAACTGCCAATTCATCTCAAACTGACCGTTGGCATCCTCGTGATCGCTCTGGTAAGGGTTCCACCCCAGTTTTTGCATACCATCGCAGATGGCCCGTATCACTGAAAAACGGCGCATGAGGCTTTGCTGGTCATAGCAGGGCTTGGCCTGGCAATCCTGTCCATCCGAAGTTGCCCATTTCGTGGGGGATAGGATCATAAATTCGCATTCCACGCCGATCTTGACTCGGAAGCCCAAGCGCTCCGCCTGTGCCAAGACCCTTTTCAAAACCCAGCGGGGCGTTTGCTCTAGGGGTTGCCCATCCGTCTGAATCAGGTCGGCAGGCATCCATGCCAGTTGCGGTTGCCAAGGCAGTTGAAACAGCCGTTGCAGGTCCGGCTGGGCAAACACGTCCGGGTCGGCAGGGGTGAGGTCGAGCCAGGCAGCAAACCCGGCAAACCCCGCTTGTCCCTGAGCCATGTGGTCAATAGCCGTAGCGGGCACCAGTTTCGAGCGTTGCACCCCAAACAAATCCATAAATGAGAGTAAAAAATAGTCAATGCCTTGGGTGCGAGCAATTTCTGAAAGCAGTTGCGTCATAAAAACTAAGTTGAACTGTATAGAGGCATGGAGTTAGTTTATGCACTGATGACCGACAAAAATGTAATCATAGATACTGAATCCTTGAACGAAGGAATGGACCTAGGCATAGGGGTAGAAACCTTGACGCCCCCATGAGTAATTGTCAATAAGCTACAGCAGCGCCAAATAATTATGCAACAAGCACTGAGGCAAATCATCTGCCAACATCCTCCCCCTGTGATTATTACCAGTGGTGTTAACTCTGCAACAAAAGTTCATAAATTCGCGTCAGGCAACATGCCTAATGAGAAAATTTCTGTTATAAATGAGAATTCAGCTCCGAAATGACAATGCTTTGTATCATGAGGCTCGATGCACATTTTGGCACAAATCCTCAAAATCTTAAGATGCAACACTTCTGGATTATTACTACTTCAATTGCCAATGGGATTGCCATAGAAAGTTATATTAACAATTTATAGTCGTTTCGCAAAAAAATGCAAAACTTTAAGGCACTGGTAATCACTGTATCCCCTTCTAGGACAGGGTTTGCAGTTAAAGGTAAATGTCGCAAATTTGTTTGAAATTGCTCTAATTGTCGAGTCTCTCATAAACACAAAACTGAGTATAGCGTTTCGAGCGCATGATACAAATAAATCAACCATCAAAAAAGAATCATCGTAGAATTTCTTATTGACACATAACTTTAACTAGCTTAGATGGATGCACCTAGTCGCAGAAGTTTACCTATCTTACGAACTACATCACATCTGTTTTCCACAAAGATGGTTCTCGTCACGAAACTTATGAAAACTGCTGTGTTCTTGACGTTGACTGCTGTAGGTACCTTCAGTTGGGCAACCGTCTCTGCCACCCGTTTTTGCATCACCAGAACGCTTGCAGAACTGATTGATACCCAGGGGGTAATTTATAATTGATAGGTTCATAAATTGATATGTAATCCTTTGCGACGGTTGCGATAAAGTTCGAACCAAATATGCCAGATTTTTAGCTAATGGATGCTCTGTTCAAGGTGGATGCACTGTTATAGTCAAGCAGGGTAAGGTCGTCATATTATAGGATAGATGCTGTGGAGGAAAGCGATGGCAAGACCATACAGTTACGATTTGCGTCAAAAAGCAGTCGCAGCAGTCTTAAAGGGGGCAAAACTAGTTGAGGTTAGTGA